>JBMTAX010000092.1:0-8685 GCA_049429145.1 Myxococcota bacterium | reverse complement strand
TTCGCGAGGACACGAACGACAGCAAGGCAACAGGCCCCTGACCGGCGTGGCGTGCACGCTGGGTCCACGCATGCAATCCTGGCGGCCACAGTGAACGGCGGACCGAAAGGAGGGCGCCGTCTTCGGCACCCGTCGTCCCCTCCCGCCGTGCGAACCTTACAACTACCGAGCGTTCAACCGCCGGTGCGCTTTGCTTCGCGCTCGAGCTCTTCCTTGTAGGTGACGGAGTACCGCGTCCAGGGGCGGATTCGCAGCCGTGCATAGCCGATGGGCTCGTCGGTGCCTTCGCACAGCCCGTAGCTGCCGTCGTTCACCTTCTCGAGAGCACGCTCGACCTCACGCAAGAGCTTGGCATCGCGGTCCATCAGACATGGGGGCCGGTGCCGGCGGCCACCTCCGCCAGCAAGGGAGCGGAGGGCTTGGTCAGCCTCGTCGCCAGCGCGCTCCTCCGAAGCACCCGCTCCTTGACGACGGGTGCGGAGGGCGCCGCGCAGCTCGTCACGTTTGGCGTGCAGAGCGTCTACCAGCTCCTTCCTTTGGGTCGGGGTCAGCTCTTTCTCACGAGGGCGCGCAACCATAGCTAGCTCCTTGCTCTGGGATCGAGGCGCGGAAAGATAGGAAGCATTGGCGCCCCTCGCAAGCGGAGCCTGACGCGGGGCGCTGTTTTTCTCGCTGCCTCCGCTTCTCGAGGCGTGCCAAACGCAAGGGCGCGCAGGTGCGTGGGCGAGGGCAGGCGTCGTCACATTTGCGCTTCTGCCACGACGCGAACCAAGGTCACGTTGTGGCAGTACACACCGGCGCGTAAAACGCTCGTGTCGCTCAGTCGATGTCCTCGAGGTAGGTGTAGCCCGCGAGGCCCTCCTCGTACGATTTCATGAATGCAGCCGCTTGCTCCAGGGTGAACTTGCCCGCGCGAACCGCGCGTTCCGTGGCCTGGCGCACCCGGCGTACGAGCTCAGAGCGATCGTACTCCACATAGCTGAGCACTTCGCTGACACGGTCACCTTCGACCACATGCTCGAGCGCGTAGCCTCCGTATGGCTGCAACGACACGTGCACTGCGTTGGTATCGCCGAACAAGTTGTGGAGGTCTCCCAACGTCTCTTGGTAGGCGCCGACGAGGAACGCCCCCAGGTAGTAGGGCTTGCCGTCGGGCGGATGCAGTTTCAGCGTGTTGCGGACATCGCGGAGGTCGATGAAGTTGCCGAGACAACCGTCGCTGTCGCAGGTGAGATCAGCGAGGATCGCCTGGCGTTTCGGCTCTTCGTCGAGGCGATGGAGTGGCGCGATGGGGAAGAGCTGCTTCACAGCCCAGCTGTCCGGCAGTGACTGGAAGATCGAGAAGTTGCAGAAGTAGGTGTCGCACAGGTACCGGTCGAGGTCGTCGAGCTCGTCTGGCACATAAGACGCTTTGGGCAAGATCCGCTGAATCCGTCGCAGCGTCGCCCAAAAGAGTTCCTCGAGCCGCGCTCGCGCGCGAAGATCGATGACGCCGTGTCGGAACAGCGTTGCGGCTTCCTCTTTCAGAAGCACAGCGTCGTTGTACGACTCTTGGAAATTTTTCAGCGTGACGCTGCTGTAGGCGTCAAACATCGAGTGGACGATGTCAGGCTCATCATCACCGGGCTTCGCTTGCTCGGTGCCGTCGTCTCCTTGCTCATGGACCCCCAGGGTATTGAACACCAGCACAGAGTGATGGGCCACGAGGGCTCGACCAGACTCACTGATGATGGTCGGGTGAGGGTGTTCCTGCTCGTCGCAGATCTCCTGGATTTGCCATACGACATCGCGTGCATATTCGTGGGTCGAATAGTTTCTCGACGACGGAAAGTTGGTCTGACTGCCGTCATAATCGACCGCAAGCCCACCGCCGACGTCCATGTAAAGGAGGTTGGTGGCGCCGAGCCGACGAAGATCGATGTACATCCGCACGCCTTCTCCCATGGCGTCTTTCACAGAGCGGATGGCAGTGATCTGCGAGCCGATATGGAAATGGATGAGCTCGAGGCAGTCCAGCATCTCCGCGCGTCGGAGCTTCTCGACCGCTTGCACGATCTCGGACGCTGACAGGCCGAACTTGCTGCGCTCGCCGCTCGACTCCTGCCAGCGACCCGCGCCGCGGGCAGCGAGCTTGATGCGGATGCCGATGTGCGGTTTCACCCCGAGGCGCTTGGCGCACTCGATGAGGAGGTCCACCTCGGCGAAGCGATCGACCACGATGAAGGGCTTCAGGCCCAGTTGCTGTGCACCGAGCGCGGTCTCGATGTACTCGCGATCTTTGTAGCCGTTGCACACCAGCAGGCGGTCTTCGCCTTCGAGGAGGGAGATGGCGACCAGGAGCTCAGGTTTACTGCCCGCCTCGAGGCCGAGGTGGACGCTCTCGCCGTGACGGACCAGCTCCTCGACGACGTGGCGCTGCTGGTTCACCTTGATCGGCATCACGCCGCGGTAACCGCCCTTGTACCCGTACTCTTCCATGGTGCGCCGGAAGGACCCTGCGATGTGGTGCACCTGCGCCCCGAGGATATCGTTGAACCGAATCAGCAAGGGCGGTTCGATACCCCGCCGACACAGGTCGTCGACGAGCTCTTTGAAGTCGATCTCGCCGCCCTCTTCACCGAGCGGTTTACAGGTCAGGTTCCCTTTGTCGTTCACGCCGAAGTACGGACGGCCCCAGTGGGGGATTTGGTACACCTCTGCGCTGTCTTGCACTGTCCATTTTCGGGTCACGCTGGCCTCCCGCAGGTCTTGCACGCCGTTGACGAGCGCGCTTGTGAACGTTTTTTTCTGGCTACGCAACGCAGACGCATGATTCACGCGGCGAAACTTTGCCTCGTTGTGCCCCTATTCATACTCTCCGACGTCCGCACACGAAGGATGTCCCCGTTGCGCAGCTTCTATCTCTTCGCGGCATGCTTGCTGACGACCCTCACCGCTGCGGCGCATCCGCGCCCCCCTGATCCGCCATCGACGGTGGCCCGCGAGGACCCACCGCTGTTTCCGCTGAGCGAGGTCGCTCGAGGACAGCGGGGTCAAGGCTGGACAGTCTTCGACAGCGCCGTCGGCCCCGAGCCTTTCGACTTCGAAGTCCTCGGCGTGATGCGGGGGTACCTCGGACCTGGCGAGGATCTGATCATCGCGGAGCTTCAGGGCGAGAAGATCGAACGCACCGGGGTGATCTCGGGCATGAGCGGGAGCCCCGTCTACATCGATGGTCGGCTCGTCGGTGCGGTGGGCTATCGCTTCGGTGCCTTCACCGAGAAACCCATCGCCGGGATCACCCCGATCGAGCGAATGCTGACCGTGGGCGGTAGCCCATCGTCGGGAAAGATGTCTCCTGCGACAGGGCCCGCTCGCCGGGGCGCGAGCAGCGCGTTTGGTGCAGCTGAGCCGCTCGCGGTGCCGGTGATGACGAGCGGCCTCCCAGAGCGGGTGATCGAGGCCTTTCAACCGATGCTCGACAAGCGTGGGTACGGTCCATTCGTCCCTGGCGCTGGGCCGTCATCGGGTGCACGCGCGGAGACCGCCGAGCCCTCACAGCGCTTCTTTGCCGGCGGTCCTATCGCCGGCCTGCTCGTCGACGGGGATGTCCAGATGGCCGGAGTAGGGACCGTGACGTGGGTGAAGGGCGACCGGGTTCTCGCCTTTGGTCACCCCTTTCTCGGGAACGGCGCGAGCTCGATGCCCATCGCGAACGCGTGGATCGTCACGACTGTCGCTTCTCGGTCTGGCTCGTGGAAGATGGGGCAGGCGACCACAGCACAGGGGGCGCTGACCGACGACCGGCTGCACGCCATCGCCGGGGACATGAGCGCGCGACCGGACACCGTTGCGGTCACAGCTCGCCTCTTCTTCGATGGCCCGAGGTCACAGGCCGATGCCCGTCAGACCTTGCGTTACGCGGTGCTTCGGCATCCAACGGATACGCCGCTGTTCACCGCCCTGGCTTTGGCAAACGGCCTGTCGTCTCGCGTTGGCGTCGAGGTGGGAGGAACAATCGAGGTGCGTGGCGACGTACGGTTGCGTTCTGGTCAACAAGTACAGTTCGCTCGACGGGCCGCAGGTGAGGGCGTGCCTCTCGACGTCAACGCAGCCCTCGCGGTGCTCGCGGAGCTGAGCGACATCACCGACAGTGGATTTGAAGGCGTCGAGATTGATCGCATCGATCTCTCCATTACCCGCCGCGCCGACGTGCATCGATGGGAGGTGGTCTCCGTCGAGGTTCTCGAACGCCTCGAGCCAGGCAAGACGGCGAAGGTTCGCGCTCGCTTGCAGGCCTTCGAGGGCCCCCTCGAGGAACGGATTGCCCAGGTCCGCGTGCCCAGTGGATTGTTGCCCGGTCGGTACAGCCTCGTCGCTGCTGCGCGCAAAGAGGCGCTCGAACTCGAAACCGACGGGGGGCTGCTCGGCGAGGCATTGGATTTTGACTCCCTCTTGCGCAGCAAAGCCGCCGCGCCGCCCGATGGATCGGTGACGCTTTACCTCGTCATGGCGCAAGACGGCGTACGGGTCGACGGGCAGAGTCTGCAGGGACTGCCGGCATCTCTTGGCGGACTGCTCGAGGGGGCCGGTGGGCGATCAGAGCGGCGACTGGAGGAGCGCGCCTATCGGCTCCACCGCTGGGAGACGTCTGGCACATCGGTGGGGGCCGCGCGGGCGCGCGTCGACGTGGAACGAAGATCCCCTTTCTGAGGAGTTCGTGTGAAGCAGAGCAAGACATTGGAAAAGTCGCAGGTGTCGTGCAGTTCGTCGCCTTGGGGTGACCGATTGCGGACGGCATCGGGCAATGTCCGTCGACGAGAGGTCACGAGGTGGCGACCGGTTGCGCTGATCGGGGCAGTGTTCCTTGTGGCGGGGCATGCCGAGGCCACGAGAGTGAAAGTACATCACCTCGATAGTTACGCAGACTTCGCCGCGGGCGACTTCGAGGGCACGCGACTCGATGGGACAGGGGGATTGCGGCCTGGGCCTGCTCTCGACGTCGTCACGGCATCGCTGCCCGGTCCCGTGTTGGCGCTGGCACGGGGTGGCGATAACGCTCTCTACGCAGCCACCGCACGACCGGGACGCATCTGGCGCATCACCGAGGGGCGCGAGCCTGAGCTATTCGCTGAACTCCCGCGGCCGCTCGTCACCGCGTTGCTACCGGGCCCGGGGGACACCCTGGTCGCGGTCACCGCTCCCGAGGGAGGTGCGCACTTTCTCGACCTGCGTGGGAAGAAACCCCCGCGCGTCGTCGAGGCCAGCGGTGTCGAGATGCTTCTCGGTGCCGCGATGCATGAGGGTATCCTCTATGTAGTCGGTGGCGGTGAGGAGGGTGTATTGCTGCAACTCGCCAAGGGGGCGACCAGCTTTACTCGTCTTGCCAAGGTCAAAGAAGCGCACCTGCGCTCCATCGCGGTAGCCTCGGGGCGCAGCAAGGGGGCGCTGCGTGTCGTCGTGGGTGGCGGCGATGAGGGGGTCATCTATGCCTTTGAGGAAGGGCGGTTACGCGCTTTACTCGATGCGGCGCCCGCAGAGGTAACCGCCCTGGCCATCGACCGGCAGGGCCGTATCTTCGCGTCGCTGGTCGATGCGGACGGCAAGCTCTCCTCCGGGGGCACTAGCCGTGACGAGGAAGAAGACAAGGACCGGTCGAAGCCGCGTGAGGTCAAGAGCGCTGAGATTGTGCGGATCGACGACGATGGACGCAGTACGGTTCTGTGGCAGTCGAAGCAACACGGTGCCTACGCACTCGCGCTCCATCGAGGTGCGCTCCTTGTGGGTACGGGCGCTCGTGGGCGCGTCTATGAACTCGACCCCGAAGGGAAACGCCGCTCCGCCATGCTCGCTCGTGTGCCGGACCACGACGAGGTGTCCGCCTTGCTGCCGCAGCGTGACGGCGCGGTGCTCGTTGGGACTGCCCACGGGGGCGGCGTGTATCGCTTGTCCGCGAATGACCGGAAGAATGGCATCTACCTGAGCCAAACCCTCGATGCGGGGTCACTTGCCCGTTACGGCGCCGTCGACACCATGGGGCTCGTCCCCTCGGGGGCCGCCATCAAGGTGCAGCTGCGCACGGGCAACACTTCAGTGCCCGACGAGACGTGGTCGTCGTTTTCCGCTGCACTCCTGGGGTCCGGGGTCCCTGCCGTGCCCCGTGGACGGTACGCTCAACTTCGTGTGGAGCTCGTGCAAGGGGAGGCGAGCGCGGCGCCTCGACTGGTGTCGGTGCGCGCGTCGTATCTCGAGGAGAACCGTGCTCCTGAGGTCGAGCGTATCGAGGTCCTTGCGCCCGGGTGGCGAGTGAGCTTCAGCGAGCGAGAGCCTCCCGACAGCCGCTCGGTCACCTTCAGCGAGCGTCCGTTCCAGGCCTTTCTCGAGCGTCCCGGGAGCAAGCTGCCGACCCTGGGGGAGCGCCCCAGCGGCAAGCAGCTGTGGGCCCCCGGGTGGCGCACTGCATATGCGTGGGCCGAGGACCCAGACAAGGACGCGCTCCGTTATCGATATCTCATCGGGCGGGCGGATTCTGCGGGCACGGTCAGGACGTGGGAGCTCGTCAAGGACTGGTCAGAGGAGCCGTTCTACAGCTTCGAAGCCGCCCGCCTCGCCGACGGTGCGTACCGCCTTAAGGTGGAATGCGACGACGCGCCTACCAACGGGCCAGCGAGGGCCCTGTCCGATGGTGGGGAGACCCCCGTGTTCCGCATCGATCACCAACGGCCGCAGATCGAGGCGGCGCGCGCTGTGCGCAGGGAAAGCGCATATCAGGTGCAGTTCACCGCGCGGGCGGCTGTGCCTCTCGCGGCCGTGAGGTGCGCCGGTGCTGGCAATGAGTGGCTGCCTCTCGACCCCATCGACGGGCTCGTCGACTCGCCCACCGAGCGCTTCGACGCGTTCTTGCCCGCCGGACCCCTCTTCGACGGGGTCAGCTGCGAGCTCCTCGACGAAGCGGGCAATCACGCCCGCGCGGATATCCCCGTGACGCGCTGAGGCCGCACTGCGAGCGACATCCATCTGCACCAAGCCACAAAAACGAAAACCCCGCTCGAGAGAGCGGGGTTTTTGGAGGCGCCGACCAGAATCGAACTGGTGTACGAGGTTTTGCAGACCACTGCTTGAGCCACTCAGCCACGGCGCCGCCGGATGCGGCTGCCTACCTCGCGCTGAGGGCGCGGTCAACATGAGAGTCGGGCTACCAACGTGCTGATGGTCGCGCCGCGACTCATGCGTTCCCAAGCTGCGCCCCCTCTGCTAGCCGCTCCTCGGATGCGGAGGTTGTGATGGCGCGTCGTCGTCGTGTCGCGGTGGTCCCTGGAGATGGCATCGGCCAAGAGGTGATCCCAGAGGGGCGCCTGCTGCTCACCCTGCTTGATGAGCGCCGGGGGCTTGGCCTCGAGCTCGTCGACAAAGACTGGGGCGCCGAGCGCTGGTTGCGGGAAAAAGTGGGCATGCCCAAGGGAGCTCTCGACGAGCTCCGCAGCGACTACGATGCGGTGTATTTCGGCGCCCTCGGCGATCCTCGCATTCCCGATATGGCACACGGGCGCGAGATCCTGCTGGGCATGCGGCAGGGTCTCGATCTGTATGCCAACGTGCGCCCGACCCAGGTCCTCGACGATGCGCTCTGTCCTTTGAAGGGAAAGGGGACGAAGGAGGTCAACTTCGTCGTCATTCGCGAGAACACCGAGGACCTGTACGTCTCCATGGGCGGGAGGTTCAAGCAAGGTACCCCCGACGAAGTCGCCATTGACGAGAGCGTGAACACGAGGCTCGGTGTCGAGCGCGTGATTCGCTACGCCTTCGAGTATGCCGTCACCACGGGCCGCCAGAAGGTCACGATGGCAGACAAGTCGAACGCGGTGCGTTTCGGGGGAGGCCTCTGGCAAGACACCTTCCGTGACGTCGCAGCCTCGTTCCCGATGATCAAAGCCGATCACCTCTTCGTCGACGTTGCCGCCATGGAGATGGTGCGCAACCCCGAGCGCTTTGACGTCGTGGTCGCCAACAATCTCTTCGGCGATATCTTGTCTGACCTCGGCGCTGGCCTCGTCGGCAGTCTCGGCCTCGCCGCCAGTGCGAACCTCCACCCCGGTCGCATTGGCCTGTTCGAGCCCGTCCACGGCTCGGCCCCCGACATCGCTGGCCTGGGGAAGGCGAATCCCCTCGCGGCCTTCTTGACCGCCGCGATGATGCTCGACTTCCTCGAGCTGCCCGAGGAGGCACGCGCCATTGAGCAGGCGGTAGGCGATGCTCTGCGCGAGGCGGTCGTGACCGCTGACCTCGGAGGGCAGCACTCCACCGCGCAGGTGGGGGAGTTCGTGCGCGCACGCACGCTGTCGCGTCTGGGCTAAGGCTGCCGTCAGCGTTTCCCGCGGGGCGTACGTATGCGCGGAAGCCCCCGCTTCCAGGGCCAGGCACACGACGACCACAGCGCTTGTGGGCCTTTCTGGAGGCAGTCGCCGGCCCGCGCTGGCATCCTGGCCTGTGGCGCAAACTCGCTGCCGTTGCCCTCGGCAGTGGAGGCTGCGGGGCGTCGCAAGAACGCATGGCTCACGACGGGGGCGCAGAGCGATATGAATGGCGCTTCGCGGAACGTAGCTGCGGAGACGGCTCACGAAGGGCGTCTTCAGGGTACACGCGGAACCAGACGAAGTTGCAAAAGCCCTTAGGTGATGTGCGCGAACACAGCGCGGGTCATGCGTT
>JBMTAX010000091.1:0-8737 GCA_049429145.1 Myxococcota bacterium | reverse complement strand
CGCGCATCGGTCCCTCGATGGCCGCGCGCAGCGTCATGAAGTTCACCATGGCCTGCGGCACCCGCTCGCCGAATTCGAGGGAGCGATAGACCTCTTCACCGATGGCGGGGATCAACACCCCGAGGTCCCCGTCGGACATGCCAAGCCAGTCGACCGCGAAACCGACGGCCCCTACCGCGTCGAGGACCTTGGGGGTCGAGTAGACGCCGAGCTCACCTTGGGCGCCAAAGAAGCCGTGGCCATAGACGAGGGGAATGCCGGCCTCGAAGCCATCGCGCACCGAGTTCGGTACCACGGCCATGAAGTCGAAAGTCATGGTGCCATTCAGGCGCACCTCGCCAGCGTCGTCACGGGCCAGCGCCGAGCCAGGTCCGCCGACGCCGGTCATCACGAGGGGCCCGGTGATACGCCCGAAGATGGTGCGCCACGAGCGGTCGTCTTCGTTGATGTACATGGCGCTGACCTCGACAGTGGGCGGGGTCTCTTCGAGGGCGGCGAGGGCGAGCTCGCGAGCACGGAGCATGTCGGTGACAGCCCACTCGTCAGCGCCCGTGCTGAAATCCCACACGAGCTGGGTCGCTGCCCGCTCGACTCCAGCGCGTTCGAGCACGGGGAACACCTCGGCCTCGTAGCGCGCAGCGAGAGGCTCGAGCACAGGGTCGCCCTTTGCCTGCTTATCACGCAGGCGACGGTAGCCTTCTGGCGTCGTCGCGAGTCCGCCTTGGTCAGCGACCAGCCCTTGCAGCACCACCACGTAACGGTGTCGCTCTTGAAGTCGCGTGAGGGGGTGGAAGACGATGGCTTGCCGCAACTTGTCGTCGGCCCGAGGGTCGAGATCGACGAAGTGCACGACCCGTTCCCCGGTCTCGGCATCGAGAATCAGTGTGCTGTTCGACGGCAATAAGGTGCGCTCGGGGTCGTCGTTGATGTGAACCATCCCCTCGTCTTTGAGGGCGACGCCGAGGAGCGCGACGATGTTCGGCACGCGGGAATACCCGTCCATGGGAATGAAATCGTTGACGTCGGCGCTCCATCCTTGGGAACTGAAGAGCTTCGAGGCGCCGTCGTCATCATGATGCACGCGCTTGCCCGTCGGCATGGTGTCATCGTCGACAAGAAAGTAATCAGATGGGTAGGGCAGAAAGCAATCGGCGCCGGCGAGCAGGGGCTGGCAGTTCTTCGCAAGCTCGAGGGGTGGCAGCGTCTCTTCCGTGCAGGCAGAGGAGCAGAGCAGGGCAAGGACCACGGCATGACGACGTCGTGTGTTCATGCCGGCCGCTTTGCTCTCCTCGGCGGCGGTACGCAACGGGGTCATGCTTCAGGGCCCGCAGACGTCCCGCCGAGCTGTAGGGCCGCCTGACGCGCGTGGTCGTTCCGCGAGGCTCATCCGTCTCGCGTTATTCGAAGGTCACCACCGGGGGCGGGTCGAGCACCGGCATGAGACGCAGCGCCTCGAAAGACAGCACCTGCACCGCACAATCCCCAGCGATGGTTTCGATGCGCAGTACCTGCGGGGAACCGTTGAGCTCGAAGGGCTCGCTGCTCGAGTGGGACCAAGGCACGAGGCAACTGCTGCATGCGACGAGATCACAGCTGCCGCCCTCTACCACGACGTCCCCCACCGCGAGCTGCCACTTTGCGGCGGTGCTGCCGGAGCAGAAGTCGTAGTGACGCCCGTCTGCCTCCATGCGCTTGTCGAGGCGGTAGGTGCCGGTGAGCGCAGGCAAGCTCGTGGAGAGAAACGTCGTGGAGCCGTTGTAGGTGGGGCCATAGCAGCTGCCCTGGGCGAGCAACTCGGCGCTCGAGGATACCTCTGCATTCAAGGTCAGGACGCAGCGCTCTGTCGCGGGAATGTCGAAGTTCACGCATCCGGGCGTGAAACCCTCGAGGTTGGGGCCCGGGAGGGCCACCCATGGAAAGGTCCTCGGGAAGTCAGAGCCGGTCTCGTTGGGCATTGGGCACGTGGAGGCGACAACGACGGTGTCACCTGGAGCGAGCATCGGGAGTCGCACGTAGGCGTAGACCGTGGTCGCTTCCACCTCGTCGATCCAGAAGGGCAGGGTCGCCCCATCGGCAGCACGGAAGCGCAGGTTGCTCGCATCCGGCAGCAGGGCTGCGAAGAATGGGAGCACCACCTCGACGGGCACGCCCACATGGGCTTCTCCCGCGTGGTGCACCTTAAGCGGAAGTTCGCACGCAGGGTCGTGGCTATCGCCCGCGTCAGCGTTCCCTGCGTCAGCGTTCCCTGCGTCAGCGTTCCCTGCGTCTGTGCTCCCTGCGTCTGTGCTCCCTGCGTCTGTGCTCCCTGCGTCGTCTCTCTCGCCGCTCCGTCCGTCTCCCTCGGGATCGGCCAGCCGCGTCGAAGCCTCGTCGCTCCCGCACGTCCCGTCGGTACAGACAGACACCAAGCGGCTGCACGCAGACAGCCAGAGCACCGCCGCGAGCACCGCCGCGACCCCCGCCATCCCGTAAACGCGACCCTGAACGCCCATGCTCTGTCCACCATAGCAGGGCGCGCGAGCGGCCTGGGGGATGACCTCCTGGCCTGGTTGTCCACGTGACCCAGCGCCTATTCTGGACAGACGCACGCAACACCTACCACGGGTCTGCTGTCCCATATCGGCTCAACGTCCGATGGGATCTGAGCGTACATGAACAAAACCTGTACGATAAGCTGGTCATGCCAAACACGACCTCACCCCTCTCTTCCCGCCCCGCCTCCCTCACGCGCAGCGCCTCCGCCCCTGCGGCGGCAAAGCCCAGCGAGGCCCAAAAGCCCGCGGCCAAGGTCGCGTCTGCATCTCCCGCGGCGACGTTCGATGCTGTTCCGGGCTCCACGGCGCCCACCGCCCCCCGCCTCGGCGAGCCTGCCCCTGGAGGCATGTCCGTCCTCGGGGCCCGCATCGCGCAGGTGGCGAAGGTCGGTGACGGCGAGTCTGCTCCGCCGCCGAAGGTGGGCGTGCTGCTGACCTCCCACGGCGACATCGACGACCCGAAGTCGGAACTCCGCGAGTATGTGCGCGAGGCAGTGATGAAGAACCCGGGCCTGCCCTTGCCCAAGTGGATCCGCCCCGCCGTCGACAAGCTCGGCTGGCCTCTGCAGAAAGACAGTCTCTTTGACCAGTACGAGCAGATCGGCCCCACCAAATACGACGAGAACTCCCGCAAACAGGCCGACGCGTTGACGAAGGCCCTCGGCGAACTCGGCATCGAGGGCAAAGCCTACGTCGGGTACAACTTTCTACCCCCATTTATCGACGACGCCGTCAAACAGATGAAGGAAGACGGCATCACCCACATCGTCGTCTTCAACCAAGGGGCACAAAACTCCGTCGCCACCATGGGGGAGAGCGTCGATGAGCTGCATCAGGCCCTCGAGAAGTTCCCCGACTGGCAGGTGAAAGCCACGGCGGTGATGGAGTTCAACGACGACGACCGTTTCGTGAAGTTGCTCGGCGATAGCTTGCAGCGCGACGTCAACGAGGCCTTTCCCGGCCACAAGCCCGAAGAGACACTGCTGCTCGTGACCTCGCACGGGCTGCCGCAGCACCTCATCGACAAAGGTGACCCAGCTACCGCAGACATGATGGCGACCTTTGCCAAGCTCAAGGAGCGCTTCGGGGCGCTCGGCTACCAGATCGAGCACGGGTATTTGAACGACGATTTCTTCCCCGGAGCTACGTGGACCGAGCCCAAGGCCGAGGAGCGAGTGAACATGATCCTCGAGGAGGTGTTCGCGAAAAAGCGGGTCGCGCCGAAGAACGTCTTGCTCGACGGGCGCCTCTCTTTCACCGTGCACCACCGCGCCACCATGTATGACGCCAACGTCGTTGCTCGCGGTATCCTCGAGGAGCCCGCCGGCGCGCCGTGGGCACGCTTCCCTGGCGCTGAGGTCAAGCTCGCACCCAACTTCGACGGTGACGCAGGCCTCGCCTCGCTCTATGCGAACCTGACGAAGGAGGCCCTCGAGGGCCGCGCGGAGAACGTCGAGGTCATTCGCGAATAACGCGATGTCCCGCTCCTCCCGCCAGGACGTGCACCGAAGCCCATCGGTGCGCGTTCTTTTTTGGATGGGGAGGCCCTGTGAAAGTCGTCGCGAAGTCCCGTAACCTTCGCCCATGAAAAGGTCTCCTCCTCCCGCGAAGCCCGCTGTACTCGCGGCGCTGTTGCGCCAACTCGAGCAGGACCTCGAGGCTGCGAAAGAGGCACAGCGCACGGTCAGCGAGGGGGCGACCCACGAGGAGAGTCGCCCCGAGAACGACAAAGACACCCGCGCCCTCGAGGCGAGCTATCTCGCCCGCGGTCTTGCACAGCGGGTCGCCGACATCGCCGCGGCCCTCGCCGCCGCTCGTGGACTCTCCGAGAGGGCTCTTGCGCCGGGCGCACCCGTGGGGGCGGGTACCCTCGTGACCCTCGAGGACGACGAGGGGGAACTGGCGCTCGTGTTCCTCGTTCCCCTCGGTGGCGGAGCGCGTTTGCAGGTGGCAGGACACGAGGTGAAGGTGGTCTCGCCCCATGCGCCCCTCGGGGAAGCGCTGCTCGGGCGTCATGTGGGCGACGACGTCGAATTGCGCACCCCGAGGGGACCTCGCGAGCTGGTGGTGATGGAGGTGCGGTAGCCCGCCCTCGGGCCTGGGCTCCGAACGAGCAAGTTTTGCGTCGCCCTCGGCACCCATGGTAACCCCGCTTTGGCTCGAAAGAGCCTAAGGGGGTAAGAATGAAAACCAGTCGAGTGTTGTTCTCTGCGCTGTTGTGCGCGGGATTGTTCACGGGTTGCGCCAGCGTTGATCAGAAGACCGAGCGCATCCCCAGTCTTGGCGTCTCCCTCGAGCCGCTCAAGCGCAGTGAGTACCAGATCGGAGCGCCGGTATCGGCCTCCGCTACCGTGACTGTGGAGCGCACGATCATGCAGAAGCTGCTCGCGCCGCTCTTTGGTCCCTACATCGTCACCGGTGACCACACCTATTCCGCCAACGTCGGCGTCTCGTCGGAGACGGCCGTAGCCGGGAGCCGAGGGTTCGCCACTGCCGGGGGCTCGAGCTCTCAGCTCGCAGACATCCTCGGTTCGGTGATCGGCATGTTGGGCGCGCAAGCCGGCGGCAGCGAAGCCGTCACCCGCGCCACCGAGGCCGCCTACTTCAAGGCTCTCGGGGCGAGCCCGAACGCGGACTTCCTCCTCGAGCCCCGGGTCACGGTGCAGCTCAAGGGGTCCTCATCGATGTTCTTCTTCGTATCCGACTCAGAGACGGCGACGGTGAAGATCTCCGGGAAGCCCGTCACTGTGATCACAGACTGATTCGCGGCGAATGCTTCTTTCGCTCTTCTGGAGAGCCATCGCGCGAGGGCGTGCGGTGGCTCTCACCGTTTCCAGCGCGGACTCACCCTCCCTGTTGTCCCAAGAAGGAAAAGCCGGCGTCTTCCACCGCTTCCTTGACCGCCTCTTCTTCGTGGGCCCCGAGCACCTCGACCGCTTTCTGGGCGAGGTCTACCTCCACGGTGACGCCGGGAAGTTTGTGGCCGATGGCCTTCTTCACCGAGGCTGCACAGCCCCCGCAGGTCATTCCCTCTACTTTGTATTGCGCGCGCATGACGTCTGCTCTCCTGGTCGTTCGCTACAGCGTAGGTACTCTCGTCGTCAGGGCCATCCGCCGCAACGACAACGCATTCAACAAAACACTCACACTCGAGAACGCCATGGCGGCGCCAGCCACCAAGGGGGTGAGCACCCCGGCGGCTGCCAAGGGGATGCCCAGCACGTTGTAGGCAAACGCCCAAAAGAGATTCTGTCGAATCTTTCGGGTCGTCACACGTGCGAGAGAAAGCGTTTCTGCCACGAGGCGGAGGTCAGGACGCATTAGGGTCACCCCAGCGCATTCCTTCGCCACGTCGGTACCAGTGCCGAGGGCAATGCCGAGATCGGCTGCGGCCAGGGCCGGCGCATCGTTGACGCCGTCGCCCACCATCGCCACGACCGCGCCCGCTCGACGCAGAGAAGCCACCTCCTCGGCTTTGTCCTCGGGAAGCACTTCCGAGCGTACGTGCTCGATGCCAAGGCTGCTTGCGCTGCGCTGGGCGACGCCCGCGAGGTCACCGGTGAGCACCGTGAGCGAAAGACCCATGCTCTTCAGCTGGGCGACCGCCTTCGCTGCGCCTTCCCGCTCGCGGTCGCTCAGCACCACGACGCCGCGAAGGCACTTCTCGGTGGCGACGTACACCGACGTGCTGCCCGCGGCCTCTGCTGCCGTGCCGATGGCGTCGAGCTCTCCCTTGTCCACACCCTGCTCCACGAGCAGACGGGCACTGCCCACCTGCACTTCGTGACCATCGATCGTCGCGCTGACCCCGCGTCCCGGCATCGACTGGAAGCCGACGATCGGCAACAGCGAAAGGTTTCGCTCCGCGGCAGCGATGAGAAGGGCTTTCCCTACGGGGTGTTCGCTTCCTTGTTGTACCGACGCCGCGAGCCGCAGCACCTCGTCGTCATCGCCCTGCAGGCTTGCGATGCGCTGCACCGCAGGTCGCCCTTCGGTGAGCGTGCCCGTCTTGTCGAAGACGACGTGGGTGACCTGGCTCGCTTTCTCGAGAGAAGCTGCGTCACGCACGAGGATGCCGGCGCGAGCCGCGACCCCCGTGCCCACAACGAGGGCGGCGGGGGTGGCGAGGCCGAGGGCACAGGGGCACGCGATGACGAGCACCGACACCGCTGGCAGCAGCGTGCCCTCGAGGTCAGCGCCTGCGAGCCACCAGCCAACGAGGGTGATGGCCGCAACGCACAACACCAGCGGGACAAAGACGGCAGCGACACGGTCCACGAGGTGCTGCACCGGCGCCTTGCTCGCTTGCGCTCCCTGCACGAGCGAAATGATCTGCGCAAGGCGCGCATCGTCGCCGACACGGGCAGCGCGGACCTGTAGGTATCCATCGAGGTTGAGGGAACCGCCGATGACGTCGTCGCCGGGGCCTCTGTGTTGGGCGCGGCTCTCTCCCGTCAGCAGGCTTTCGTCAACGCTGGCTTCCCCTGAGAGGATAGGGCCGTCGACGGGGATCTTTTCTCCTGGCCGGACCACGACGACTTCCCCTCGGCCAACGGCACCCAGAGGAATCGAGAGCTCCTGTGCGCCACGGAGCACCCGCACCATGGCCGGTCGCAACGACAGCAGCGAAGTGAGCGCACTTCTCGTGCTGCGGCGCGCGCGCAATTCGAGCCATTTGCCGAGCCGCACGAGGGCGATGACCGCGGCTGCCGCCTCGAAATAGAGGTGAGCCTCGCCGCGCGTGCCCAAGAAGACGCTGAGCGCGAAGGCAGCGGTGGTGCCAAGGGCCACCAGCACATCCATGTTGGCGGAGCCACTCCGAAGAGCGTGCACCGCTCCTCGATAAAAGCGCGCACCCGCGACGAGCTGTACCGGAAGCGCGAGGACCAGCTGCGCCTGGAAGGGCAGCATCCAGTGCACACCCACGATGAGCAGGGCCATGGGCATGACGAGGGGCAGGGCGAGGAGCAAAGCTCCCATGACGACCAGCGCCTCCCGTCTTTCCTCGCGATGCTCTCGCCGGGCCTGCTCAGCGGCAGCCTCGGCGGAAGTGGCTCCGAGGGCAGCCTTGTACCCGGCCGTCGCCACGGCGTCGAGCAAGCTCGCCGTGCTCGCAGCGCCTTCGACGACGGCGACCGTGGCGTCGCCACTTGCGAAATTGACCTGTGCCGAGAGGACCCCTTGGGTCTGGCGGAGCGCGCGCTCTACGCGCTCAGTGCAGCTGGCACAGGTCATTCCCTCGATGACCAAGTGTATGGTGCCCGGCGGGACCTGAAAGCCAGCCCGCTCTACGGCCCCGACGAGCGCGATCGCGTCGGTGACACTGGGATCGAAGCTCACCTTGGCGGCTTCGGTGGCGAAGTTCACCTCGACGGCGCTGACGCCCTCGGCCCTGCCAAGGCTCCTCTCGAGCCTCGCAGCACAGGCTGCGCAGGTCATGCCACGAACAGGGAGGAGGACTTCTTCGGTCATGGAGCGGCCCGTACCATGACTGTGCGTTCTTCGCTGGGGCGCGGCAACGGGGAACCGAGGAGGGTGCCGCCCCAAAAAGCAGCAGGACCCCGAAGGGTCCTGCAAGCTTCGTCATCGTCGACGCACAGCGGTCAGTACGCCATCGCCAACGCTTCGGTGCGAGGCTGCAGCGCTTCATGCTGCGCCGCCTTCCACGAGCCTTCCTTCTTTGCCTGCTTCAGGTTGCGGTCGAAGGTGTTCACGACGTGAACTGGCATCAAATAGAGGGCGTTCGCGAGGATGACCAATGGCGCCAAGGGGAAACAGACCACAGGCACATAGTGGACGATGGTGCCGATGAGCGCGTCGACCAGGTAGTCCCCTGGGTTGCCGACGGTCAGGATAGGTAGCCACACGTTGGCAAGCAGAGCGGTGGTGAGGAAACCGCTGACGTAGAGGATGACAAACTTGTCGTCGGTCTCGGCTTCCAGGTTCTTGGAGAAAGAGAGGGGATAGTGCTTCTCCATGAAGCCGAGCTCCTCTCCTCCCTTGCCGTCGTCAGCGACGGTCTGCACAGAGGATTGCTCGCCGGGTTGAGCGACGGCGACGGCGGTGTTGGCGGTGCTTGCTGCGAGAATGAGCGGAAGTAGAGCGACTTGGATCATGGTGAGGCCTCTCCGAAGGAGTCACGAGGAAGGTCTCGCTGACTCCGGCATTCTCATAGATAGGCCCATGTCCGTGGTCCCAGCAAG
>JBMTAX010000090.1:0-8823 GCA_049429145.1 Myxococcota bacterium | reverse complement strand
TCACCTTTCACTTTGTAGGCGAAGCGCCACAGCTCACCCTCGCGCTCTTCGTGTTCGACCTCCTCGTCACTCAAGGCCGTTCGGGTCACAGGGTCCCAGTTTACGAGGCGTTCACCGCGGTAGATGAGGCCTTCGTTCCATAACCGCACGAAGGCTTCGTTCACCGCACGCGAGCATTGCTCGTCCATGGTGAAGCGCTCCTTGGTCCAGTCGGCTGAAGCACCGAGTCGCTTCAACTGTTCGACGATCCGGGCACCATTCTTTTCTTTCCAGGCCCACACACGCTCGAGGAATTCTTCGCGACCCACGTCGTGACGGGTCTTCTGTTCGAGGCGCTTGAGCTCGCGCTCGACCACGGCTTGGGTGGCGATTCCCGCGTGATCAACGCCGGGAAGCCACAGCGCCTCTTCGCCGCGCATCCGGTGATACCGGGTCAGGATGTCTTGCAGGGTGACAAAGAGCGCGTGCCCGTTGTGCAGCGTGCCTGTCACATTCGGGGGCGGCATCATGATCACGTAGGGCTTCTTCCGCCCTGAGAGCACGGCCTCTTCGTCGGCGGTAAAGACACCGGCGCTCTCCCAGCGGGTGTACCAGCGCTGCTCGACCTCTTGGGGGTCGTAGGCTTTCGGGAGTTCGTTCGGGTTGGTCTCAGCTTCAGCCATGGTCTCTCGCCTCTCCGCCGTTCGGCCGGGCCCCTTTGACGACTTGGGCTCGCCGGACGTAGCAGACCCCTCATGGTTTGGCACGACCCCACTACCTCTGCCCTCATCGACCTCGCCCTGCGCGAAGACCTGGGCACCGGCGACGTCACCACGCTCTCCACGGTTTCGGCTGGCACCCGCGCTGAGGTGCGGGTCGTCGCCAAGGAGCCTCTCGTCGTGGCGGGCCTCGAGGTATTCACGGAAACCTTGCGGCGCACCACCCCTGACGTCGAGGTACGTCCAGAAGTGTACGACGGAGCGAAGGTAGCCGTGGGCGACGTCGTGGCCCGGGCCAGCGGCGCCGCCGCTGGACTTCTGATGGGGGAGCGGGTCGCGCTGAACTTCCTCCAGCGCCTCTCGGGGGTCGCCACCCTCACCCGCACCATGGCCGAGGCCCTCGGTGCCTTTCCTGCCACGCGCCTCGTCGATACCCGCAAGACCACCCCAGGCATGCGCAGCCTCGAGAAGGCCGCGGTACGCGCCGGTGGTGGCCACAACCATCGCTTCGGCCTCGCCGACGGTGTGCTCATCAAAGACAACCACATCGCCGCCGCAGGGGGCATCACCGCGGCCGTGGCTCGAGCGCGCCAGGTCGCCCATCATCTGCTGAAGATAGAGGTCGAGACCACCACCCTCGACGAGGTGCAGGAGGCGCTCAGCGCGGGGGCCGACGTTCTGCTGCTCGACAACATGAGCGACGACCTGCTTCGACAAGCGGTGGCGCTCGTGCGGGCCGAAGAAGCTCGGAGCGCGCGCCGTGTGCTCACCGAGGCCTCGGGCAACATGGGCCTCGCGCGGCTGCCGCAGGTCGGGGCCATCGGGGTGGATTTCGTCAGCGTCGGAGCGCTCACGCACAGCGCGAGGGCGGTTGACCTCTCGATGAAGCTTGAGCTGCTCCCGTGAGCGCCGGGCCCCTGCGCCCCCTCGAGGAGGAGCGTAGAAGTTGTCGCCTCGGTACGCGTATCTTCTGGCGGGAGGAGTGCCTCTCGACACAGCTCGAGGCCCACGCCCTCGCCGCCGCAGGGGCGGCCCACGGCACCCTCGTCGTGGCCCGTCGTCAGAGCGCAGGGCGCGGCCGGGCGGGACGCAGCTGGCATTCAGCGGGCGGCGGCCTTTACCTGTCATTGCTGTTGCGCCCCGACCTCCCCGCCGCGCGGTACGCGAGCCTGACGCTCCTCGTCGGCGCCGGGGTCTTGGAGGCGCTCTGCGAACTCGGCATCGACGCCCATGCCAAGTGGCCGAATGATCTGCTGCTCCGACGGCAACCGGCGGGCCCCCTCGGTGCGTGGCGCAAAGTGGCAGGGATCCTCGTCGAGGGCGTCACCGGTCCCCGCGGGCTCGAGGGAGCGGTAGTGGGCATCGGGCTGAACGTCAGTCCTCCTCCCGGAGGATTCCCCGCTGAACTCATAGACCTCGCTGCCGCCTTGACTGAGGAGCGACCTGAGCTCGACGAGCATATGGTCTTGCGCCAACTGCTGACGACACTCGAAGACCGCCTCGCCTTTCCCGCCGAGGAGAAGACCTTGGCCACGGCCCTCGACGTACTGCGGAGGCGTTCTGCGACCCTCGGCCACATGGTCCGCGCCAACGACGAGGGGGTCAGTGGGCTCGCGGTGGATTTCGACACCGATGGGGCCCTGTTGGTGCAGCAGCCGAGCGGAGAGCGGGTGCGCGTCGTCGCGGGCGATGTCTTGCCGCTGCCGTGAGCCACGAGGGCATGGCCGTGTGCCGTCCCCGCGCGCACGGCGGTCCCCAGGGGCTTTTACCGTCTCAGTCCCGGCACTCCCTTCCCGTTTTCGGCGCATCGACCCGTGTCTCCCGCTATTCTGCTTCCATGTATCTCCCGCTGTTCTCCCGAGCCCTCCTCCTCGGGCTGCTGCTCGGCAGCAGCGTCGCACATGCCATCGACCCGCTCGAACTCCTTGGGCAGCAGCCAAAGCCCTTCGTGGAGCCGAGCGGCTACTATCAGGTCCTCTTGCCCACGGGGTTCGACTGCGCCCACAACCCCGCCTCTCGAGAGGTGAGTTGCCGCGGAACCCGTGGACCTTCGGCGAAGCTCGTGATCCAGGTGCTCGAAGTGCCGCCTTCCGCCACCAGCGACATTGTGGCGCTCAATGAGATGGAGCGCCTCAAGAAGAAGCCGCACTTTCGCCATGTCGACTCCCGACGTGAGGTCATCTTCGGCAGCCCCGCACGCCTCGAATCGTTTGCCTACGATTATCTCGGTAATGTCGAGCGCTCCATCGGCGTTCAGGCCTTGTATCTGGTGAAACAACGTCGCTGCTTCGTGCTCTATTTCGAGGCGAAGCTCGATCAATTCGCGCTCTACGCCGCCGACCTCGCAGCCCTCTACGGCAGCTTTCAGCCCGCGAACCTCGACGACGGCGGTAATCCGATCATTCCACCGCCTGAGCCGAAGCGCTCCTCCCGCAAACCGCGCACTGATGAAGAATTCATGGAGCAGCAGCTCGAGCGAGCCCGGTCGGGAGCGGGCCTCGAGGGGGACAGCTTTTGACGGCCGTCTTCCCAAGACCCTTGGTGGCGGCACTGTGCGCCACCCTATGGACGTCGTCCACGCTGGCAGCTGGCATGTCGGTCGGAGTCACCATGCCCGAGGGAGACGCGCAGGCCCGTGACGCCGCGGCTGCGGTGGTACGCATCGCTGAGGCGCGCTTCGAACTTTCTTCCCCCCGCCTGAGCCCCGAATCGGTCGAGTCTTGCCGCGGCGACGAGCGATGCCTAGTCGATCTCGCCGCGGAGCGGTCGAGTGACGGCCTGATGCTCCTCGGTATCGCCGCTCTTGGGCCAGGGGAGTCGGTAGTCTCCCTGCGGGTTTTCAGCGTCGCTACGGGGCAGGCCCTCGTCGAGGGGACCGAACTCGTGGGCCGGGGCCAAGCGCTGCAGGTCACCGCTGCGAACCTCGCCGAGCGGGTCCTCGCCGACCCCGTCCTCTCGTCGATACCCAAGCCGCGTATCCTCGCTGCTACGACGAAAAGCCGCGACCTGGTGACGGCCTCCGTCGCGCCGCAGGCGCGTTGGCTGACCTCGATGGGAGTAGGTCTCATCGGCCTTGCCACCGTCGTCGAATGTGGACTGCTCGTCGCGGGGACGTTCGGGTGGTTCGGCGCCGCCGAGAACGAAGCCGCCCGCGTCGGGGCCGTCTCGCCTTTGGTCGTCATCGGCACAGGCACGCTCGGCCTCTATGTCCTCGGGTTCGTCGGGGTGCTGATCGACCCCTGGCTCCCATCAGGAGCCGATGGCACGACCCCAGACCGTCCCTGATCCCCGGTCGCTCTCGGCTACACGCCCAGCGCCTCGCAGGGACGCACCGGGCCCACTCGCGTCAGTGGGCCTCGTCGTTATGAGGCGCCTCACCCGGCTTCCCAGGAGCGCTCCCCGGCTCACGGTACGCCTCCGCTGCACCGTGCACGTAGACGAGCTCGCCGCCCTCCTTGCCGGTCTCTAGGCCGAGCGCGGCCGAGGCGAGCATGCCGAGGGTGGTGACACCATAGGCCGCCGCCCTGAGCTTCGGGCGACGACGGAACGCGACGAGGGGGAGCAGCCCGAGCGCAGCGACGAGCAAGTTGAAGCGCGCAAAACGCTGCCCCCATTCCTCATGCTCCTCCAAGGCTTCATGGGGCACCACGTGCTCGACTCGCTCTTCCTCATCCTCACCGGTGTTCATCGCAACGAGCCCGCTGATGGCGAGCAATATTTGCAGGCCGAACACCACCGACCACGCCGCGTGAGGGAGCACATTGCGCCACATCGCGAAGAGGACGCCGAGGCTCACAAGAGGGAGCACCATAGCGAGGGCGAGGGGGAGATGGACGGCAGCGGCGTGGAGCGGGGTCATGGCGAATGTCCTCGGTTCAAATCGCCCACAGAGTAACGACGGTCTCCTGGGAGCGCAGTGCAAAAAGTTGGGAGAATGTGATTTTCCCACGTGTACTCCCTGCAGCCCACTCGGCAGGGTGCCGCTGCCGGGCGACCCTGAGGGTTCCCGTGATGGTCGCAGGGGAATGCTAATACGCAATGCTGCGGTCAAGATCCGCCGTACAGTCAGGCAGGTGGCGGTAATCGCCTCCCTGTGCCCGTACAAATCGTACGTGTACTCCGTCGTTGAAACCACGATATTGTCTTTCGTTGGACGACAGGGAGCCTTCATAGGCAATCGCCGCAGAGGCAGAGTAGCAGTCATCTCGGCCAACAAAGATGCCTGCTGAATAGCCCGCAGAGCCTGGGTGAATCACATTGCGCGCGCTGAAGTCCCACGCGACCGACGTTGCTCCTCCGGACGAGCCTGCGGCTCCATACGCGCTGATATCGGCGGGGCGTCCTGGTGTCACCTGCAAGCGATAGCGGTAGTCGCAGCGGCTATCATACTCTCTGGTCGCATCACCGGCGCTCTCCCCAAGGCACATCGTGAGGCCAGGCTCATTCTCGATAATCGCCTCCGTTCCCGTCGAAGGGTGGCTGTGGAGAAGAAGATTTTGGCCAGCACCGAAGAACCCCGGGATGCTCAATACGCCTGCGTGCACCTGAGTGCTCAGGAAACCCTCGTGGGTCGCGCGTTCTACGACGTAGGCGCCAGGCGAATCACCCAAGAGAGGGGTAACGAGCAGTTTCTTGCCGAAGCCGCTTCCTGTCGCGGCGCAGCTCGCTACGGGAAAGCTTGGTCGCGTCGAACTCGGGTTTGCCTGGCAGCGAAGGTGCGAGGGGGCAAGCTGGCTATCTCCTGACCAGGTTCGGCCGCCATCTGTGGAGACGCTCAGGTTGCGCGTCCATGAATATAAGTCGAATGGCTGGGGTACTCCCCCTACTATTTCTGATGATTCGAGGCCAAGGTGACGAAGAGTCATGAATAGGTGATATTGATTGTTAACTCTTCGCAGAATGGCGGCTTGCCTTTCTGTTCCCTGGGTGATGGAAAAGTCGTCGAAGTTGCAGTCTATATCGCTGATATCTCGGGCAATGGACAGTAGAAATCCTCCCTCGACGGTCAGAAGAATGCGGTCATCCGCTGGCAGATAGAGTCCATTGCCTGGACCAAAACGGGCTCGTTTAAATAAAAGCCTCATCATTCTTTCGCCAACGATGTGGTTGTTGAGCGAACTGTTCCGTCTGATCATGCTCGCTATTTCGACGACTCTGCCGTTCACGCCTTGGGCGTAGAGCGACATCACATAGGCAAGACGAAGCGCTTCCGTGGGCGAGGCGGCTTGGCGTTCCATGGGAATACCGAGGAGCGAATGACTTTCCGAAAGCTCCGCCCAACTGAAGTTATCTGAATCTGAAAGCAGCTCCTCGAGCCGGGCTAGGGTCGATGGGCTCCGAAGGATCTCGGGGTAGCGGTTTTCTTTCCTGAAGACTGTACGTAGCGAACGCCTCCATTCCTCAAAGTCAATGAACTTCCACGCATTGCTCACGTTATTCAGGGTAAGGACCGCCGCCAGCGGGTCATCTGCGTGTATGTGCCAGCGTACGAGCTGCACGATCTCTTCCGACGTCGTCGGAATCACGATGTCCCGAGGCAATCCTGCGACTTGCGTCAAATTGACGGGCTCTACAGCGAGGGATGAGAGCCGTGTATCGAAATCTCCGGTTGCGCTGCTGCCGGCGGTGGTACTTTGCCATTGGCGCGTCGTGGCGCGGCAGACCTCGCCTGTCCTCTCATTGAACGAGGGGTGCCAGTCGAGCGCGACGTCATCGAGGTCCAGCGAGACATCAGGCATCGCGCCAGCGCTCGGGTACCTCGCATATAACTGGTCGAGATTTACACGCACCACCGCCTGTTTCATCATGGTGGCGCCCTCTTTATATGTGTTGTGCGCCGCATGGGGTACAGTTGGGTAGGCCAGGATGCCCGCGAGGGTGAGCCAGGCGATGCCGTCGTCATCGAGGTATCCGGTGGCACTCTGTTCACCGAAACGAATGTTCAACAGGCGTTGCGCATTGTCGTCCGCGCGAAGCCATTGCTCGGGATTGACGGATACCCCGAGTTCTTCGTCGAGGTAACGCTCGAAAAGGTTTCTTCCTAGTAGTGCCTGGCACGGCCCATCATTCGCTCCGCCTACCTCTGTGCCGAGCGCACAGCGTTCGAGATGCGCGCAGTCGTCCTCATCACGACACGCGAGATATCCGCTGTTGTTGAACAGAAAGTCCCCTTGCTGAAGCCGAAGACGATAGTCGAATAGAGAGGGCTCGAAGAATCGCGAGCGAGGGTCGACCGCCGAGGTGGCATATTTGGCCATATCGACGACGACGATCTCCGGGGACCACGCAAGTGCGCTCGGGGGAAGCAGATTCCCGGTGTTCGGATCGCGCTCCACCCTGGCGATGCGCATCACGATCGACGTGAAGGCTTCATCGCCGCACGCAAATACAGATTGAAGTTTGTCTTTCAGCAGGCGGACAGGACGACGAGGCGTGGCTCCAGGAGCCGCCTCATCGAGACTGTAGCCCTGTCGTCGCTGTGCGAGGACCGCGATGAGGTTACCGCTTCGTACGACAGATGGGATTCGGTAGCAGTTCCCTGAGGGCTCATCGCTGGCGAAGAGTGTGGCAAGTTCTGACGTGGACAGCGAGAAAGGCGGTGGTTCATCGGGAGGCGTGAGGCCGCCGCCCGGGGCTCCCTCATTGTCGCTGTCCGCATCTGTCTCCGCGCTGGGGCCTCCGTCTGTGGTCTCGTCTGCACCGGCGTTGTCACCCGCATTTTGCTCACCACTTTGGTCTGCGTTGGAATTCCCACCTGCATCGTCGACGGAGCCTCGATCGTCGGGCGTGCTCGCCGCGTCCCCGCTGGACCCACCATTGCCCTCCTCCTCGTTGGTTTCTGGCGTCGTATCCTCTGGGGTGGTGTCCCCTTGAGGTCCAGCCCCGGCATCCAACACCACGGAGTTCGAGTCATCTCCGCCCTGCTCCGAGGCGGTCTGTTCGCCGTTGGGGCGGAGGGGTGAGTCTCTTGCCTTGCTGTCACAGCCTGTAGCCGAAAGCATCACCACGATGAACAAACAGATATCGTCCACGCGCCACGGCGCCGCGCGCTGCCTCCATTGGTTCGATGACGATGGCTCTCGCCTTCCGATGCAGCCCACGGAGCCTCCTCTTTCTTCCTCACTTTAGGTGAGCAGGGCACGGCTGAGATCGGATCCTTTACCGACGCCAGGGCAAGCCGCGGCGAGGAGCCGCGCTAGCGGGCTTTTTCCCTGCCCGCGTTCTTGGGTGGGGGGGCCCTGGTGACCTTTGCTCGATGAGGGGAGCATCTAGCGAAAGACCCTCCGGGGGAACGAGCCGGGTGTGCACATCAATGGATGTCGATTTTGCCTCACGCGGCTACCATTTTTCCGTGGACCCCAGGCAATGTGCGAGGTGAGCGGTGCAACAGGCTCTGGAGTCATCGGATTGGTTTCCGACAGATCTCCCGCGCTCGGAACCTACTCGGAGACGGAGGGTGTCATTCGTCGGGCAGCATCGAGGGGCGCCGCCAAGAGTGGTTTTCGCGTCTCGCAGGCCGTCGACTACGAATTCGCAGGCGCGAGATACGACGGCAAGTCTATCGATGATTGAGCATATCGTGAGGGCGCTGGTGACCTTGACGAATGCAGCTCCATTACCGTTGACGGCGCATACCGCGATGAAGTCACTGATGGCTATCACTAGGAGACCGTTTTTTTCTCGCGCTCCCCTTCTTCCCTTCGACAAATAGGGACCATGAACGAGCAGGCGCAGAACATTGGCCACTTTACCGCCCTCAACGAGGGCAACGAGCAAGGCAGCGCTCCACTTGATTCTCGAAATCGCGTTTCTCGTCGTCACTCATAGATTTGTAGCGCAGTGCAAATGCAGCCCCGATCTCTGCTTTACCGCACGGGCTTGGGAGACCGCAGCGCAGCAGGGTCGCCACGCCGTCTTTCACCGAGGTCTTCTTGCTCGTGGTCGGTGGCTGAGAGTCGGGGGTGATCGCCGCGCTGCGACTTCGGTCGCTCGGCGGCGGACCTGCTTGGTTACGGCGCTCTGCTCTGCTGGGGGGACGCCCTTCGCTCTGTGAGGCGGGTGTCGGTCCCGAACTGGCTCGCAGAGCACCTCTCGGAGGGGGGCGCTGCACTTCGTTTGGGGGAGT
>JBMTAX010000089.1:0-8779 GCA_049429145.1 Myxococcota bacterium | reverse complement strand
CGAGGCGCTGTTGGCGGAGGATATGGCGCCCCCGCCAGCGCCTCCTCCGCCTGCCGCGGCGCCGCCGCCAGCCCAGCGCGCCGCTGCCGCTGCCGCTCCTCCTCCTCCTGTGCCCGCGGCCCCGCCACGAAAACCCGCGCCCCCACCAGAACTCGTCGTGGAGTTGCAGGGCGAAGAAGTTTTGCGGATCCCTCTCACCGACAAGAGCCTCGTCATCGGGCGGGAGAAGTCGGTAGATGTGCCCCTCGACGATCGGGCCCTCTCTCGACGGCACGCCAGCGTGGAGAAGCGCGGTGCCGCTATCTGGGTGAGTGATCTCGGCTCCGCCAACGGGACCTATGTGAACGGGGAGAAGATCGAGGAGCCACGGCCCCTCAGCGAGGGTGATGTCATCGGCCTTGGCCACTACCGCCTCCATATCGATGGGGCACAGGCGGCCGGCGGGCAGACTCCCATCCTGACGCTCACCGGCCCCGAGGGTACCCACCGCTTCGCCCTTGTCGGTGAGCAGATCATCGTCGGCCGGTCCCAGGCGTGCGACATCTCCATCGGTCACAAGAGCATGTCGCGCCGCCACGTCCGCATCGCTCGTGACGGGGACGGGTTCCTCGTCGAAGATCTGGGCAGCCAAAACGGCTGTCACCTCAATGGAGAGCGGCTCACCGGCTCGGCTCCGTTGCGTCCCGGCGATCGCATCGACATCTGCGACTTCGCGTTGACACTCGGCTTCGCCGAAGATGAGGACGGGGCTGCGACGGAAGGAGAGCCGTCCTTGGTGCGGCGACCCAGCACCATGTTGATCGACAAGCGAGGAGACGCGAAGGCGGCCTACGTAGACGGTGATTTCGACAAGGTGCGCGCGGCAGCGCCGGAGCCTGACGGAGCGGCCTCGACGGTGCGACCTGCGGCGTCACCCCGGGGCGGCATCAAGCCTCGTCGCCGCTGACGGTCAGTGCACTTTTTCTCCCTCGTCGCTGTCCGAGGGGTGCGCCACGGTGCTGCCCTCCCAGCTTACCTTCGAGTCGCCGCGACCATCGGGGTGCAGGCCCTGCGCCGTCTGGGGAGCTACAGGTTTTGACACCTGACGCGGGCAAGCCTGCGGGTTCGCGGGACGCTAGAATTCCCGCTTTATCTCCCGGGGCGCCGCGCTATAGCCCGCCCATGCACAAGACCATCGCCGCCTCGCTCCTCGTCGTCACGGCTGCCTGTCAGCCCCCGCCTTCCGCCGACGGCGCCGCACCCGCCGCCACCGCCACCAGCGGCGCACCGACGGACTCGGCCGCCCCCTCCGCTCCACCTCCGCCCCCTGCTGCCCCTGAGGTTCCGGCGGACGTCGCCGCGCCGCCCGCGGATGCAGAGAAGAGCGCTTCGGGCCTGGCGTGGAAGGTGCTCACCCCGGGTACCGGTACGGAGAAGCCGCGGCCTCAAGACAAGGTCAGCGTGCACTACTCGGGCTGGACCACCGACGGGAAGATGTTCGATAGCTCCGTCACCCGCGGGCGGCCCGCGACCTTCGCCCTCAACCGGGTTATCCCCGGCTGGACCGAAGGCGTGGGGATGATGGTGCAGGGCGAGAAGCGTCGCTTCTGGATCCCGGCGAACCTCGCTTACGGCGAGACGCCCATGCGGCCGGGAGCGCCCGCTGGGCAGCTCACCTTCGACGTCGAACTGCTCAGCATCGAGAAGATGCCCGACCCGCCGCCGATGCCCGAGGTACCCGCCGACGTGAAGGCAGCACCATCCGACGCGAAGAAGACCCCGAGCGGGCTTGCGTACAAAGCCCTCGAGAGCAAAGAGGGCGGCAAAAAGCCTACTGCCGCCGACCGCGTCAAGGTTCACTACACGGGCTGGACCACCGACGGGAAGATATTCGACTCGAGCATCCCGCGGGGCGAGCCAGCGACCTTCCCCCTCGGGGGCGTTATCAAGGGCTGGACCGAAGGGCTGCAGCTCATGGGCGAGGGTGAAACCTTCCTGTTCTGGATCCCCGCAGAGCTCGCCTACGGGGAGACCCCTGCGCGCCCCGGCGCCCCCGCGGGCATGCTGGTGTTCCAGGTGACCCTGCTGCAGGTGATGTGAGTCCACGCGGGCGCGGATCTGCTCTTGACGCTCGGGCTGTCGGGACTAGCTTCGCGCCCGTAATGGTTTGACTTCGCGCTGAGTCCGCGACCAATCGACGATGAGGTTTGACATGGACGCACCGATGATCGGTATCCAAGACCTCTCGAAGGTGTACGGCGCCACGCACGCGCTGCGAGGCATCTCCTTCGAGGTCCCCAGGGGGCAAGTGGTCGGCTTTCTCGGACCCAACGGGGCCGGCAAGTCGACGACGATGAAGATCCTCACGGGTTTTGTGAGGCCTACCGAGGGAAGCGTGCGCGTGGGTGGCACCGACGTCGTCCAAGACCCGGTGGGTGCGGCACGCCGCATCGGCTACTTGCCCGAGAACAACCCGCTGTACGACGACATGATGGTGCAAGAGTACCTCGAGTACCTCGCTGCCGTACGCAAGCTCCCCGAGAGCAGCGTGCAGAGCCGCATCAAAGGCGTCACCGAGCGCTGCAGCCTCGGGCCCGTGCGGGGGAAAGACATCGGGCAGCTGTCGAAGGGCTATCGCCAACGGGTCGGCCTCGCTGCCGCCATGCTGCACGACCCCGACCTGCTGATCCTCGACGAGCCCACCACCGGCCTCGACCCGAACCAGGTCCTTGAGATCCGTGACCTCATCCGCGAGCTCGGACAAGAGAAGACGGTCCTGATGTCGACCCACGTGCTGCCCGAGGTGCAGGCCACCTGTTCGCGCGTGCTCATCATCTCCGACGGCGAAATCGTCGCCGACAGCCCAACCGCGCAGCTCACGAGCGAACTCGGCAGTATCCACATCGAGCTCGCCATTCGTGCAGGCTCCACCCGCACCGCCGAGGGCGTGACGCAAGTGCTACGGCGTCTCCCCGGCGTCGACGAGGTGGAGCGTCAGCCGGCCAGCGCCGATGATTCCCTCTCTTTCCTTCTGAAGACGAGCGGCAAGGATGACCCACGTCGTGCGCTCTTCGACGCCTGCGTCGAGAACGACATGATCCTCCTGCAGCTCGAGCGACGCCAGGTCTCCCTCGAAGATACCTTCCGTCGTCTCACCACCTGACCCTGCGACCAAAGCGACCTCGGAGCGAACTCATGTCGAACTCCCTCGCCATCGCCAGGCGCGAGCTGGCGGCCTACTTCAACTCGCCCATCGCCTACGTCTTCCTCGGCGCATTTCTTGTGACGAGTGCTGTGCTGCTGTTCTTCTTGTTCGGCGGCATCTTCGTCGACGGTACGGCCACCATGCGGCGCTACTTCATGTTCGCGCCCTTCGTCTTCATGCTGCTCGGCCCTGCCGTTACCATGCGGCTCATCGCCGAGGAGCGGAAGACCCGCACCATCGAGAGTTTGCTGACGCTCCCCGTCCGCGACAGCGAGGTCGTCATCGGGAAGTTCCTCGGCGCCCTCGCCATGGTGGCCGCAGGTTTGCTCTTCACCCTTTGTTTTCCCCTCTCCATCAGCACACTCGTCGCCGACGGCTTCTCCTTTGACTGGGGCCCGGTGATCGCCGGCTACCTTGGTCTTTTGCTGCTCGCGTCGAGCTTCTTGGCCGTCGGCATGTGGACGAGTGCGCTCACCCAAGACCAAGTGGTGGGCTTCGTGCTCGGCTGTCTCGCCTGCACCAGCGTTGTTTTCGTGGACTGGCTCGCCTTCCTTGTGCCCGAGTCGCTGGCAGAGCTGTTCACCTACCTGTCCGCCGACGTTCACTTCGACTCGATCGCCCGTGGCGTCATCGACTCCCGTGACGTCGTGTACTTCCTCTCCCTCACCGCTGTCGGCCTCGGGCTCTGCATCCGCACCCTCGGCCGCGTGCGCCAGTAGGAGACCGCGATGAAACAACGCGACCAACTCGTCATGCTCCTGTCTACCATCGGTAGCCTCGTCTGTTTGAACGTGCTGTCGGTGCAGAACTTCTTCCGCGTCGACCTGACCGGCGACCGTGTCTTCACGCTGTCAGAAGCGTCGGCGAACACCGTGGCCGGGCTCGAAGACCCAATCACCGTCACCGCGTACTTCACGAAGAACCTCCCTCCGCCCTTCTCGCAGAACAGCCAATACGTACGTGACCTCCTCGAGGAGTATCGCGCGGCGTCCAAGGGCTTGCTCAGCTACGAGTTCATCGACCCCGAAAGCGCAGAGACCGAGGAAGACCGCGCCATCAAGAAGGATGTGAAGGTCGACATCTTCGGGCGTCGCCTACGGGACAAGACCTCGATCGAGGAGGAACTCGAGCGTGTCGGCGTCGCTCCCGTCGAGATCCGCGTGATCGAGGACGACCAAGCGCAGACCAAGCGCGCCTACATGGGCGTCGTGGTGCGGTACGGCGAGAAGAGCGAGACGCTCCCCGTCATCCAGTCCACCGCCGATCTCGAATACAACCTCACCACCCTCATCCGGAACCTCACCCGTACCCGCGTGCCGGTGCTCGGCGTGGTGCAGGGACACGGAGAGTTCTCCCTCGAAGAGGACCTCTCGAACCTCCGGGGCCTCCTCGAGCAGGTCTACGAGGTAAAGCCCCTCGACCTCAAACAGGCCACCGGCGAAGGGGGAGCCATCGACGATAGCTTCGATGCCTTGCTCGTGCTCGGGCCGAAAGAGGCCTACGGGGCCGACGAGCTCAAGGCCATCGACGCCTTTCTCATGAAAGGCCGCAGCGCCGCTTTCCTCCTCGACCAAGTCAGCGTCGATCTGCGCACCTTCCAGACGACCCCTGTCGAGCATGGCCTCGCTGACCTGCTCGCCAGCTACGGCGTCGAGCTCGGTAGCCAGCTCGTGGCCGACGTCAGCTCCGCGAGCCTGTCGGTGCAACGACGCATGGGCCCGATGATGGTGAACATGCCGCTGCGCTACCCCTTCATCCCCATGCTGCCTCGCCTCGAGGGTGATTCCCCGCTCACCCGGGGCATCGGCGAGGTGACCTTGCCCTTCCCAACGCCGCTTTACCTCAAGGACGACGTGACGAAGGAGGGAGCGAAGGCCAAGGGGACAATTCTCGCGCGGAGCACGGAGAAGTCGTGGCTCGAGGACGCGAGCCCGATGAACCTCTCGCCGCAGCGCTTCCTCGAGCGCGTCGAGGCGTCGTTCACAGGTCCCTACAACGTGATGGCGTCCATCGAGGGCGAACTCACGAGTCCCTACGGGAACGCGGCTCCCGCAGACGCGCCTTCCGAGGACGGTGAGAACGCGCCGAGCGCTGCCGGCAAATCGCGCGTCCTCGTGGTGGGCAGCGGCGGTCTTGTGCGCAACGAGTTCTTGAGCGAGCCGAACGCAGCCTTGATGTTGAACATCGTCGACTGGCTCCTTCTCGACCCCGCCCTGCTGGGCATGCGCACGCGCGGCCTCATCGATGCGCCGCTCGCGCAGGACCTGCCGGAGTCCACCCGCAACGTCGTGAAATACGGCAACGCCGCGGTGGTGCCCCTTCTCCTCGTGCTTTACGGCCTCTTCCGCTGGCGGCAGCGCGAGGCCCGTCGTCGTCGACTCAACCAGTCCCCCGTGGCTGCCTAAAGGATACGGAGGAACGCCATGAGCAAGAACGCCTGGATCTCCGTCAGCGTTTTTCTGACTCTTCTCGTGCTCGTCTTCGCGACCCGTGAGGACCGTGTGGCCGTCGGCATTCGTACTCTCGAATTGCCGAAGCTCGCGGCCAGCGATGTCGAGCAGATCGAGATCACCGGCAAGCACAAGGCCGTACTCGCCAAAGACGGCGCGGCGTGGTCTGTCAGCGATCCCGAAAAAGCCGACAGGAAGTACCCCGCCGACAGTGCACTCGTCACCTCGGCGCTGGATGCCGTAGCAGAGCTAGAAGCCGGCGCATTCGTCACCGGGAGAAAAGAAAAACATAGTGAGCTCGAGGTGGACGACGAAAAGGGTCTGGCCGTCGAACTCAAGGGAAAAGGCGTCAGCGGCCTCAAGCTCGTCTTCGGTCGTAGCGCCAAAGATGGTGGCAACTACGTCCGCAAGCAGGGCAGCGACGAGGTTTTCATTGCGAAGGGGCGCCTCGGCTCATTGCTCGCGAAAGATGTGTCCGCGTGGCGCAAGAAGAAGCTGCTCGACGTCGAGGCTTCCGACATCACCGCCCTCACGCTCGAGCCTTCTGGGCAGGCGCCCTATCGTGTCGAGGCGCGCGAAGCGGGTGAGGGGGACACGAAGGCGACCACGTGGGCTTTCGCCGCCGACGTCGCGTTGCCACCCGGGTTTCTCTCCGACGAGGAGCAGCTGCGTCGCCTCTCCACCTCGGCCGCGGGGCTGCGCGCTGCGGACTTTTTCGACGACGACAAGAGTGCGGAAGAGCTCGGCCTCGGCGCCACGCCTTCCCTCGGACGAATCATCGTCGCTGCCAAGGACGGCAAGGCGACCACCCTCCGCTTCGGTACGGAAGACGACAAAAAGCGGATCTACACCCAGCTCGAGGGCGACCCGCAAGTGTACCTCCTGCCGAGCTATCAAGCCACGAACCTCCTGAAGCCCCTCTCCGGCCTGCGCGACCTTTCCCTTGTCCGCTTCGACAAGAGCGCGGTGACCCGTGTGCTGCTCGAGGGTTCCGAGGGCCGCGCGGAACTCGTGCGCGAGGGGGAGACTTTCCGCCTCAGCGAACCCGCGGAGCTGCCGCCGGGCTTCGAACTCGACCTTGGGCGGGTGGACGGCCTGCTCGCAAACCTTGAGCGCCTCAAAGCGCAGGAGCGCTTCGACGCCGCTCCGGGCGCTGCGGGTCTCGAGTCCGCGACGACGAAGATCACGCTGCAGCTCGGCGATGGCACGACCAAGGTCGTGGCCTTCGGCAGCGAATACAGCGCTGCTGACGGCGGCAAGCGGGTCTATGCCCGGGGTGCCGAGGAGTCGAACGTCTATGGCATCGGCACCTTCCAGAAGACGCGGTTCGACAAGCCCCTCGAGCTCTTGAAGAAGCTTGAGGCGCCTCCGATGCCCCCTGGCGGCGGCGGGATGCAGGGCCTCGACAGCCTCCCTCCAGACATCCGCAAGAAGCTCGAGGAATCTCTCCGCCAGCAGGGGCGCTGAGGCCACGTAGCGGGCAGCGGGTCTACCAGCGGACGTTGCCCTTCGCGTCGCGATAAAAAGCCGCCCGAGCTCGTGCATCCTGCGCGACCTCGGTGAGGCCTTCTCCCTCTGCGGCTGCCGCGAGGGTCTCCCACGTGCGGGCGAAGTCTTGCATCGCGGCAACCCCCCACGGCTCGAGGGGAACAGCTTCGAGAAGGCGGGCCCTCGCGGCAGACCCTTCCTCGAAGCGGAGATTCCATTCGTACAGCGTCTGCGGCGGCGGCGGAGGAGCGCCCCGGGGCAGGAGCCGCACCACCGGGCCGAGGGGAAAAGAGGATGCCAGAAAGGCGTCCGCCTCCTCGGGGGCTCTCGTCATCACCACCTTCTGTCCCCTGCGCAGGAGCTGGTCGATGAGGTCACCGAGGCTCGCCGTGGGCGGTGCGGCCGGCCACAGCGCTTGCATCACGCTGTCGCGGTACCAGGGCAGGGAGAGCATCGGCACCTGGACGACGTGCAGGCTGTCGTTCCGCGCCTTGAGGTACATGCTCCCCATCAACGTCGCATCATCGTAGGTGATGATCACGCCGTCGCCACCGACAGCCCGCTCCACATCGCGCATCCAGCCCTCGTACAGCGTGTCGTGGGTGCGCAGCGAAGAGGCGGATTGGGTCAGTCCATGGGTAAGCAGAAGGGCGCCTGCGAGGGGCAGCAGGCTGCGCAGCCGAGGCTCGAGCCATTGCAGCGTGGCTGCGATGGGGAAGGCCAGCAGGAGATCAGGCAGCGCAAAGAAGCGCTCCACCACCACCCGGAGCTGCCAATCGATGGGCACTGGCGCGCGGAACAGTGAGAAAAACCACCCGATCATCCCCGCGCTGAGCAGAAGGCCCCAGGTAAGCTTGCGTGCCGAACGACGCCACCCGAGCAGAATGCCCCCCCACACGGCCGCCAGCGCCCACAGCCACGAGAGATGCGCCCCCGTGACCCGCAGGTAGTGCAGCGGGGCGCTCCACCGTGGGCCAGTGGCGCCCCGAATCAGCTCGAGGGTACCGTATTGTTCTCGACGGAGGTGGGCCCACAGCCCAGGGCCGAGGGGGTTCCAATCGCCCCAAACGAACGGACCCTGTTTGTCCACGAACACCAAGTAGAGCAGCGGGGTCGTGCCGAGCCCAAAACCCAGCGCGAACCAGGCGACGCTGCGCCAGGCTGTGGGACGGTGGTAGAGCAAGGCCACTGCCCCGAGGGGGACGAGCAACGCGAGGCTGTGGTGATGACAGAGGCCGAGACCAAAGACTCCTCCGAGCACCCACGGAGGCCACCGTTCGTCTGTACGCTCTAGGCGCCGCACACTGACGGCGAGCACGACCGCCGCGAGCAGCAGGTTGAGGCCGAAGGGCTCCACGCCGGTGGCCGCTTTCCAAACCGGGTCGCATGTCCCGACCACCCTGGCTGTGATGGCCCGCAGCGCGGGGGAGGGTGCGACCGGTCGAAGGGCGGCGAAAAGAAGTCCGCAGGCGACGGCGACGGCGATGGCGGAGGTGGCTCCCAGGCTCGGGATGATGTGCTCCTGGGGAACAAGGGCACCCACCCAGTGATACATCATGGTCTGTAGGGGATAGCCCGGGGGGTGGGCAATGCCGCCGCGCAGCGCAAGAGCGATGAATTCCCCGGAATCACATTCGAGCAGCGCAGTGGGCAACCC
>JBMTAX010000088.1:0-8832 GCA_049429145.1 Myxococcota bacterium | reverse complement strand
TTGGCATCACCAGCGAGCGCCTTCGCCATCGACCATCTCCAGGATACGTCCGACGTCGGGCGCAACAAGGTGCCCCATCGAGGGACCAGCCACATCCTCGTCATCCCCTCCCTCACAGGCTCGGGAGAGTTCCCCGCGGAGCGGTGGCTTGCCCTCGAGGAATATTTCAATCCCGACGGTGGAGTCGGTACCTTTCGCGGCTATTGGCGCACCACGTCGAGAGGTTTGTACGATCCCATCCCAACCCTTGTGCAGCCGGTGCTGTATCCCGACGAGTGCCCGCTGCAGGGTAAGGCGCTCAGCAACTGTCGGATCTACCTCGAGGACAGCGAACTGCTTTTCTCTGGCGCCATCCGAGAGGCGCTCCAGGACCTGCTCGCGCGAGTGCGCGATGAGCAAGGCGTTGACCTCGCGCAGTTCGACATCAACGGCATCGAGGAAGGTGTGCCAGATGGTTGGCTCGACGGGGTGATTCTCAGCAGTGACATCTTTGATGGGCTTGGCTTACCCCTCGCAGCGCTCAGCCAAGAATTCTTTCTGCCAGCCACGCCGCTCCCGTATGGCGATGAGGTGGATGACGCGGGGACGCCCGGTTCCCTAGAGGTGGGCGTGGGCGTTATTGCCTTCATTCCACCTGATACCCACGAGTTTGGCCACAATCTCGGCTTCATGGACCTCTATGAGGGGCCGACTATCACCGACGTCATGGGGCAGCCTGGGAGCGGGCTTTCGGCCCATAGCCGCCTTCAGATCGACTGGGGCACAGTGGTGGACGTCACGGCGCCCGGTGAGTTCACGCTCGCACCGGTGCTCGACGGCGGTGAGATTCTCCGCTTCGGGAGGGCGCCACGCTACGTCCTCCTCGAGAACCGGTCGGGGTTTCTGCACAACCAGTTCGATGAGGATCCGTCTGGCGTCTACCTTTACAGCATCGACGAGGGGGAACTGCCAGCGGGGGAACTCGGCTTCCTCGACCTGCAGCAGGGGGCGCTGTACCTGCCGAACCGACCTGACCCTCGGGTAGGCAACCTCACATGCTTCGAGGAGTGCTACCTCAACGTCAATCTCCCGGTCGGTTGTCGTCGGGTGGGCTCGGCTGATTTCGACGCATGCGTGATGCAGGAGCCAGGGCAGCGACGTGATGTTGCCCATGCTGAACTCGGTAGCCTGGGCTTCACTGTCGAGCTGCTCTCGCGGGAACTCGACGGTACGGTCACCTTGCGCATCGGCTCAGGCCAGGTTGCGGACGGCGAGACCGCGACGACAGACGAAGACGCAGGCATCGTCGATGCGGGAGCTCCGCTCTCGTCGCAGGAGACCTGTTCCTGCCGCAGCGGAGCAGCTGCGGCCCCAGCAGGCAACCTCTTTGGCCTCGTCTGCCTCGGCGGGCTCTCCCTCCTGGTGGCGGTTCGAGGTGGAAGGTCGCGCTTGCGGGGAGGTGAGCATGCTGCCCCATGAGCTGGTGAGCTAGAGGCTGCGGGCCTTCGGTACGAGCGTCTTCGCAGAGATGAGCGCGCTCGCCGTAGCGCATGACGCAATCAACCTCTCACAGGGCTTCCCTGATTTCGAGGGACCGAGTCACGGCGTGGACGCGGCGGTATCGGCCTTGCGCGCGGGCCATAACCAGTACGTTCGGTCCATGGGCCACCCCGCTCTCGCGAAGGCCATCGCGGGGCACCAGCGCCGTTGGTACGGAATCGACGTCGACCCCATGAGGGAGGTGGTGGTGACGACGGGGGCGACCGAGGCCATCGCCGCAGCGGTGCTCGGTCTGCTCGAACCCGGTGACGAGGTCATTTTGTTCGAGCCCTTCTACGACAGTTATCCGGCGCTCGTCTCCATGGCGGGCGGTGTGTCCCGCTACGTGACCTTGCGATTCCCCGACTTCGCGCTCGATGAAGACGCACTGCGTGCGCAGATCTCGGCAAAGACGCGCATGCTCGTGTTGAACAACCCTCACAACCCCTCGGGGAAGGTGTTTCGTCGCGAAGAACTCGCTCTCATCGCCCGCATCGCAGAGGAGCATGACCTGTTGGTCCTCTCAGACGAAGTGTATGAGCACCTCGTGTACGACGGCGCCGTGCACATTCCATTCTCGACGCTGGCCGGGATGGCGAGTCGAACCGTCACGGCATCGAGCACCGGGAAGACTTTCTCCTTCACGGGCTGGAAGGTGGGCTGGCTCACGGGGCCAGTTCCCCTCGTGGAGGCGGCTCAGGCCGCTCACCAGTTCCTCACCTTTTGTGGTGCGGCGCCACTGCAGGTTGCAATGGCCGAGGCTCTCGAGCGGTGTGACGAGAGCTTCCTGCATTCGCTGCGAGGTGAATACCAGGCCCGTCGTGACCTGCTGGTCGAGGGCCTCAGGGCGCTCGGGTTCGACGTGGCGTCGCCACGAGGGACGTACTTCGTTCTTGCCGACCACCGGGCGTTGTCCGAGGGGCAGGACGATCGCGAGTTCGCGACGAGGCTGGTGCAACAGCTCGGCGTGGCAGCCATTCCGCCATCAGCGTTCTATGGCCGCGAGCCCGCGGAGGGGCGGCGCCTGCTACGCTTCGCCTTCTGCAAGCGCCTCGAAACCCTGCAGCACGCTCTCGGGCGGCTACGAGGCCTGCGCACGAGGTAAGCAGCCCCTACGCAAGCCTAGCAGCCGCCACGAGCCCCTCAGTGAAAAGGGGGCAACGAACCCCTCAGCAACCGTTGACCCGCGCCGGGTGAGACCCTATCCCCGACGAGCCCCAGCACGTCAGTGCCGCAGCCTGGAGCCCCATGAGCGACGTACCCGAGATCAGTCCACAAGCCCTCGACACCGACGACGACGGCGTGACACCGCCTCCGGCACCTCCGAGCGACGGAGGAGGCGCCGAACGACCGAACGGTACGATCAACATCGCCGACGAGATGCGGTCTTCCTACCGCGATTACTCGATGAGCGTGATCGTCGGGCGCGCTCTCCCGGACGTGCGTGATGGACTCAAGCCCGTGCACCGTCGCATTCTGTACGCGATGTTCGACGAGGGTCTCCTCTCGAACCGCAAATACAGCAAGTGCGCGGGTGTCGTCGGTGAAGTGCTGAAGAAGTACCATCCCCATGGCGATAGCGCGGTCTACGATGCGCTCGTGCGCATGGCGCAGCCGTGGAACATGGGGGCGCCCCTCATCGACGGCCAAGGAAACTTCGGCAGCGGCGACGGCGACCCCGCGGCAGCCTATCGATACACCGAGTCTCGGCTGACGCGGCTCGCCGAGGAGTTGCTGCGCGATATCGAGAAGCGCACCGTCGACTTTGTCCCAAACTTTGACGGCACCACGGGCGAGCCCGCGGTCTTGCCATCGCGCATTCCCAATCTGCTCGTGAATGGCTCTGAGGGCATCGCGGTTGCCATGGCTACGCGTTGTCCGCCTCACAATCTCGGGGAGGTCATCGACGCGCTGCTCGCGATCATCGCAGAGCGGTACGACGGCGGCCCGGTCGTGGATACCCGGCGCCTCATGGAGCTGATGCCAGGACCTGATTTTCCGACGGGCGGCATCATCTGCGGCCGTGCGGGGATCGCGAGCGCCTATGAGACGGGGCGAGGCTCCATCAAGGTGCGTGGCAAGGCCCGGATCGAGGACAACGAGCGCACCAACAAGACCCAGATCATCATCGACGAGATACCGTACCAGGTGAACAAGGCTCGACTCGTCGAGCGTATCGCCGAGCTAGTGCGCGAGAAGAAGATCGAAGGCATCAGCGAGCTGCGCGACGAGTCGGACCGCACAGGCATGCGCATTGCCATCGACCTTCGTCGTGACGCCGTGGCCGAGGTGGTGCTCAACGGGCTGTACAAGCACACCCCGCTGCAAACCACTTTCCCAACCCACATGCTCGCGATTGTCGACGGACAGCCTCGAACACTGCCTATGCGAGAGTTGCTGGAGAACTTCGTCGACTTCCGGCGCGAGGTGGTGACTCGGCGTACCCGCTTCGAACTCGACGAAGCCGAGAAGCGGTTCCATATCGTGGCGGGCCTAGTCGTCGCGCTCGACGACATCGACCGCATCATCGAAATCATCCGCTCTTCTCGGGACACCGATGAGGCCAAGGCGCGGCTGTGCGCCGAGCGCTTCGTCAATGCGACCAAGCTCTCCCTCTTCGCCAATGCTCCCACCCCACAAACGCGGCAGTGGCTCGCGCAGGGCTTCGCCCAGATCGATGAAGTGCAGGCGCAGGCCATTCTCGAGATGCGTCTCTCACGACTCGTGGGGCTTGAACGCGACAAGTTGCTCGAAGAGGGCGAGGAGCTGCTGCAGACCATCGCACGGCTCAACGAGATTCTCTCGGACCTCGCGGTTCTCATGGGCGTGATCAAGGATGAACTTGTCGATGTGAAGACCCGGTTTGCGACGCCGCGCCGAACCGAGGTTGCCGACGACGTGGATGACCTGAGCCTCGAAGACCTGATCGCTGAGGAAGAGATGGTCGTGACCATCTCAGGGGCCGGCTACATCAAACGCTCTGCGCTCTCGGGGTACCGGGCCCAACGTCGTGGGGGCAAGGGGCGTTCTGCCGCCAAGACCAAAGAAGACGATTTCGTGGCCGATGCCTTCGTCGCGTCCACCCACAGCTACTTGCTTACCTTCACCAACCGCGGGCGTGTGTTCTGGGTGAAGGTGCACCAGCTTCCCGAGGCCGGGCCGCAGGCGCGTGGTCGTCCGTTGGTGAACCTCATCCCTCTCGAGGAGGGGGAGCAGGTGGCGTCCATCTTGCCCGTGCGCGAGTTCCCCACCGAGGTGAACCAAGAGTACGTCGTCACCTGCACGCGCCAAGGCACGGTGAAGAAGACCGACTTGACGCAGTACGCGAACCCTCGCTCTTCGGGCCTCATCGCGTGCGGCATCGAGGAGGGAGACGAGCTGATCAGCGTGAAGATCACCGATGGCCGGTCCGACCTCCTGCTCTCCACCGCCGACGGCATGAGCGTTCGCTTCGCGGAGATCGACGTGCGACCCATGGGGCGTGCTGCCGTAGGGGTAAAGGGATTGACCCTCAGAGACGGGGACACCGTCGTGTCCATGGAGCGTGTCACCGATGGCGCGCGTGTACTTACGGTGACCGAGCGGGGCTACGGAAAGCGTACCGATATCGCCGAGTACCCGCGCCAACGTCGGGGTGGGCAGGGTGTCATCACGATCAAGACCATCGATCGGAACGGACCCGTCGCCGCCGCCATCCAAGTCCTGGAGAATGACGAGGTGATGGTCACCACTGACCGGGGAACCCTCATTCGTCTCAAAGCCCAAGATGTCAGCGAGTATGGCCGCAATACCCAAGGGGTTCGCATTCTGCATGTTGCGGAGGGGGAACGTGTGATTTCCCTGACCCGCATCGCTGAACCTGCGGACGACGACGAGGAAACTGGGCTCACCGCGCAAGATACAGAGGCGACACCGGGTGATGACGCTGATCTCGCGTAAGGCGAACGCCGTGCACGGGGGGGAAGCCCGTCTCCACTCCCGCAGAAGCCGCAACCTTCGCGGGGGCTACACGCACGCCCTGCTCTGTGCTGTGTGCTTGTGGGGAACGTCGTGTCTCGAGGCATCGGGGAAATCCGGGGTGCCCGGGGAACTTGATGCGGCGCTTTTTTCTGCACAGTCGGACCTCGTGTTCACCGAGCGGCTGCTCACGGGGGGCACCATCGTGATGCGACTCGCGGCCCGGCGTGCCGCCGATGACGAGGCGTTCCCGCGAGCGGTGCTGCGCTCTTCCAACGAGAACATCGTGAGGGTGGATAGCGTCGTGGTTCAGCCCGCTGTCGAGGGCAATCACCAAGAGCTGCACGCAGAGGTCGCTCTGCTCGCTGCGGGGGAGGCGACGCTTGAGGTTTTGATCGACGACGCGCTTTTCGACCAGATCGCGGTGCGGGTCGTGGAGCCCGTCCATCTCGGACTGCTCGATGGCACCCTGCTCGCGACGGAGGTGGATGCTCGCTTGCCCACGGCTTTCGCCGTCGCAGCCGGGACCAAAATACCTCTCGCATTGGAGGCTCTCGACCGATGCGGCGGTGCAGCACTCGATCTCGGCGCCGTACGCGTCGACGTCGAGAATGGGGGTCCGGAGATCGGTGACGCCGGTACAGTGGATAGTGACGAGCCCGAATCGAGCCTCCCCATCGACGTGCAGGTCGACAGCGAGTCGATGTCCATCGCGCTTGGCTCGGCCCTTTCCCCTGATGCCCCGCTCACCCCGAGGAGCGGCCAGCTGACGCTCTCTCACCCTGCACTGGCGGAGCCAGCATCCTTCGACGTGATGGTGGTGCCGCCCTCGATGATCGACGAGGTGAACGTCGAAGTCGTTACTGCGAACCCTACCGAGGCCTCTCTGTGGGCGAGAGCCTACAGCGACGACATCGAGGTCATCGGCCTCAGCTACTCCTGGGACAGCTCTGAGAGGGTGACCCTCGACCGCGGAGAGGGGGCGGTGGTCTCGGCGACGGTGTCATTTCCCGAAGAGGGCGAACCTGTCGACGAGAGGCCGGCTGTTGTCGGCGCCGAGGTCTACGGGACCGAGGGCGAGCGCGATCTGTTTGCGCTGACCAGTCGGGCTGACCTCGTGATGGGCCGACTGCCCGCTCGAGAGCCCGCGGCAGCCACGGGACCCAGCTGTGGCGACACGGGCGCCAGCTGCGACCCTTACGCCTTGGCCTTCCTGGTGTTCGGCCTCGGCTTCCGGCGACGTGCGGTACTCCGGTTTTGGGGCGGAGGACAGCTGTGACAGTGACTGAAATTGGGGGCGCACCAGCTATCGCCTCTCCTCCTGTGCTCGAGGTGACTGGCCTGACGAAGTGGTACCGCGACATCCCCGCGGTGATGAACGTGAGCTTTTCCCTGCGTCGTGGGGAGGTGGTCGGGTTCCTTGGCCCCAATGGGGCTGGCAAGTCCACCACCATGCGCATGATCACCGGAGCGCTTCCTGCGACGAAGGGCACGTCGCGGGTGTGCGGGTTCGACGTGTTCGAGCAGCCCCTCGAGGTCAAGCGTCGCGTCGGCTACCTCCCTGAGATCCCGCCGGTGTACCCCGACCTCACCGTCGTTGATCAGCTGGAGTTTGCGGGTGCTCTCAAGGGTCTCAAAGGTCCGACGCTCCGACGCGAGATCGAGCAGAGTCTCGCCCGTTGCCACCTCGAGGATTATCGCCATCGGTTGGTGGGTATGCTGAGCAAGGGCTACCGCCAGCGTGTGGGCTTCGCCCAGGCTTTGCTCGGTGAACCTGAACTCCTCATTCTCGACGAGCCTACCGTCGGGCTCGACCCGCGGCAGATTCAGATCGTGCGTGCCCTGATCAAGGAGTTGGCTGGTCGACACACCATCATCCTGTCGACGCACATTCTCCAAGAGGTCACAGCGGTGTGTGACCGCGCGATCATCATTCGTCGCGGAGAGGTGGTGATCGATGAGTCCCTCGACGGACTTAGCGAACGCCACGGCGGCCGCTCCCTCGAGGAGGTCTTCTTGCAGAGCGTGGAGAGCTAAATGGTCGCGCTGCTCGGAATCTTCCGCAAAGAGATGAGGATCGCGTTCACGACGCCCGTGGCATACGTGGTGTTCTTCGCGTTCACCCTCTTCTCCAGCGTGGTGTTCTACGACCAGGTCCTGCAATACGAACAGCAATTGCAGCGCTCACGGCACATGGATGATCAAGAGCTGCTCGCGCTGCTGAACTTCAACGACGTCATTCTGGCGCACCTGTTCGCAACGGCGCAGGTTGTCTTCGTTTTCGCGGTACCCATCCTGACGATGCGGATGATCGCTGAGGAAAAGCGGCAGAGGACCATGGAGTTGTTGCTCACCTCTCCCATACGTCCCCTGCAGCTCGTGGTGGGCAAATACCTCGCGTATCTCGCGCTGATCGCCGCGCTATGTGTGATTCTCGCTGTGTATCCCATGATTCTTACCGCTTTCGGGCAGAACAGTCTCGTCGATGACGCCGTGCTCGATTGGCCCACGACAATGCTCGGACTTCTGGGCGTCTTTCTGACCGGCGCCATGTTCGGAGCCATCGGTTTGTTCTTTTCGAGCATCACAGAGAGCCAGGTTGTGGCTGCGCTGCTGACCATCTTCACTTTGCTTTTGCTGTGGCGCCTCGTCGGGCTCGCAGCCGAGGCCCCCGGGGGCGTGGGAGGGCTATTGCTGTTCCTCTCCCCGCTGAGCCACATCACCAGTTTCGTGAAGGGCGTCTTGCACCTTGCGGATGTGCTCTACTTCATCCTCGTCGCTGGCTTCTTTCTGTTCCTGACCCATCGCGCGGTGGAGGGCCAGAGGTGGCAATGAGCGACGACCCCGCTGCCAAACAGGCGACCTCGCGAATGCGCGCCGCGGGCACGTTCCTTGGGGCATGCGGTGCCGTCGTCTTTGTGACGAGCGTGCTGTTCAGCTTCGCGTTCCCCGGTGCGAGCGCGTGGCTCACCCTCGTGCCCATCGGCGTGTCGCGAGCGGCGCGCCATCGGCGAGCGTTTGTCACAGCGGTCGGGGTTGTTTGCCGTGCTCACCGTGATGAACGCCCTCGTCTTGTTGGCGCTCATGAGTACCGTCTTCTATTTCCTCTCGCTCTCGCCGGTTTCTCTCGACGTCACCGCGCGAGGTATTCATCAGCTGAGCCCTCAGACGGAGAAACTCTTGCGTACCCTGGGTGAACAGGTACGCATTACGGCCTTCTTCGAGCGAGGGAGCGCAGAGGCTCTTCTTCTCCAGGATGGCGTCGAGGGATATCGATAGGGCGCGGGGCGTGTGTCCTACCGGCTGCTCAGCCCCACCCGAGACATTGATGAGGTAACGCGCTACGGCGTCGTAGAA
>JBMTAX010000087.1:0-8879 GCA_049429145.1 Myxococcota bacterium | reverse complement strand
GCAGCGCGCATTTTGCCTTCTCGGCTTCCTGTACCAACCGTTGCATGGCGACCCGATCGCCCTCAAAGGGACGGCCATGCTGGTCCTCGAAAGCGGTGAGAAAATGGCCGACCACGGCGTGGTCGAAGTCGATGCCTCCCAGGAAGGTGTCGCCTCCCGTGGCCTTGACCTCGAAGTTTTCGCCGTCCACGGACAGGACCGTGGCGTCGAAGGTACCGCCGCCGAGATCGAAGACGGCGATGCGCTTCTTCAGATCTTTGCCATACCCGTAGGCAAGAGCCGCGGCGGTGGGCTCATTCAGCACGCGCTCAACGTGAAGACCCGCAAGGCGACCCGCCTCTCGTACCGCGGCGCGTTGTTGCTCGCTGTAAAAAGCGGGACAGGTGATCACGGCGCGCGACACGGGCTGGCCGAGGTGCTGCTCCGCGGTCATGCGCATGTCGAGGAGGATGAGCGCTGAGAGTTCCTCGAGGGTGTAGACCTCGCCGCCGAGGGACACCGCAGCCTGCCCATCAGGTCCAGGCACGATGGTATAAAAGGAGCGCAGGCGCACTTCCTCGACGACGGAACTCTCGAACGGGCGGCCGACTAGGCGCTTCGCACCGTGAATGGTGGTCTCTGGGCTCGGCACCAGCTGACGCTTGGCGGCGTGTCCGATGAGCAACTTGTTCGCAGTGAACGAAATGACCGAGGGGATGGTCTGGTACCCGTCTCGCGATTTCAACACCACCGGCTTGCCTCGCTCCACAATGGCGACGCAAGAGTTGGTGGTCCCGAGGTCGATCCCGATGAGGGGACCCGTGCGCTTGGGCGCGAATCCGGGTTCGAGGCCTGGGAGCATCAGCGCGGGGCGATTCGCAGGGGCGGCAGACGACGTCACAGACTCTCCATGGCTGAGTAGACCCCTTGAAGCCTCGTACTTGTACGTATGTGAGGTCAAGTCTCCCTGTGCGTGCAGCACATCGCGGTCGTCGACGAAGGCAGTTGGGCCGACATGGGTTCGAGCAAAGTTGTGGCTCTTATGGTGCTGCTGCCCGACGACCACCCCCATTGCGCCAGAACCCAACAGAACCGACCCCAAAAGAAACAAAAAGAACCCCCGGGGGGTACCCGGGGGCTCTGGCTGGGGAACTAGGATTCGAACCTAGATAGCGGGAATCAGAATCCCGAGTCCTACCGTTAGACGATTCCCCAACGGACTGCCGATTACCTAGAGAGCTTCGACAGGGCTGTCAAGGCTGCTTCGCGACTGCAGGCGGGCGAAAGCGACCGCTTCGCACGAGTTCCTCGGCGTTGCTCGGGTACGCAAAGAGATAGCCCTGGGCGTAGGTCACACCGAGGCGCTGCACGACCTCGAGCTCTTCCTGGGTCTCGACGCATTCGAGAATCGTCGGGATGCCCACGGCGCTGCACATCTCTGCCGTGGACTTGACCACGTGCTGTTTGAACGAGTCGAGGTGGATTTCGCGGCCGAAGTGGCCGGAGATCTTGACGTAGTCGGGCCGCAGGTCCTGCACGAGGCGCAGGTTCGCAAAGCCGACGCCATAATCGTCGAGTGCGATAGCGAAACCTGCGGCCCGGAGCTCTTGCAGTGTTCGCGCGAATGCCGTCGGATTCACGATGGTCTGCTGCTCGGTGAGCTCGAAGACAACCTCGCTGTTTTGAAACCCTGCCTTGGCTACGGCGTCGCTGACAAAGCGTACGAACTCGGGGCGGGTCATCGAGCGAGGCTGCGTGTTGATAAACAGCCGGCTGCCCCGGAAATCGGCATGAAGCTCTCGCGCTTCGAGCAGCGCGGCCTCGATGCACAGGGCATCGGTCTCAAACAAGCGCTCCTTGCGCGATGCATAGGCGAAGAGGATCTCCGGGTTTCGCAGCGGGGTACCCGCCGGTGCTCTCGCGAGGCTCTCGAGACCGTGGGCCACGTACGGGCCTGAGGAAGCGCCCGCTACCTCAACAATGGGCTGCAGCAGGCTCCGCAGCGTGCGCTGCGCCAAGAAGTCGTCCAGCAGGTCGACGTGCATCACCCTGCCATCGGGCGCGCCCATGCCTGCGGGTGTCGGGCCCTCTTCGCCGTGCACGAAGCGACGCAAGCGGCGCAGGTCAATGGGCTTCTCGAGCACGGCGGCGGCTCCCACGGAGCGACCGATCGCGTGGACGTCGTCATTCACGTACCCGCTCATGGCGAGCACCGTGGTCTCTGGGAAGTGGGTCGAAACCCACCTGATGAGACGCATCCCTTCGAGGCCCCCGAGCTCGCTCACGCGCAAGTCGGTGACGACGACGTCAAAGCGTCGATGCTCAAGGAGGGCCTCGGCGCCCTCGATCTCTCGACAGGTGATGATCTCAAGCCCCGGCGATGTCAGGTAATCTGCCAGTACGTTCAGTACCGCAGGTTCATCGTCGAGCAGCAGCACGCTTCTCATCAGGGTTTCAGTCCCCTCTGGCGGTGCTCAAGGCCTCACCGCGCACGATTCCATGGCAGCCTACCCCAACCCTCGGCGGGAAGGGGTCTTCCGCACAAAAGTTGGTTCGGGGCAGGGGCGCGCTCCTCTGATGTCCAGGTTGCGCTACCCTGATGCTGGACTTGTGCAAGCCACGAACTACCCGGCGCATTCGATGAACCCTGAGAAACCCCTGACTGAAGGCTTCGTCTGGCGAAGACAGGATTTCGCCATCGCGCTGCTTGGTCAGGCCGCCTGTTCCTTGGGGCCCGCGCTGGTAGCGGCCGGATATCACGTCGTCGCTCATCGCCTCGCAGAAGCTGAACAGGCGTTCTCAACGGAGCAGAGCCCTACGGTCATGGTCGTGGATTTCTCTGATGAAGAGCGTCCCCCCGAGGCCGTCCCCCTCCTCGCCCGGTCACACCGTGCGGGGGAACGATTCCTTGCCCTGGTGCATGGCCACGATGGCGGGGCCTTTCGACGTGCGTTCCTTGCGGGTGCCCGTGATGTGGTCGCATGGCCCGCCCGCACCGAGGACGTCCTGCACGCCATAGACGCCATCGTTGAGCCCGTGGCGCTGCGAGCGGCTTGGGACCGGCTGCGTCAGCAGGCCTTGCGCGAGGAGACCCAGGGATTGCCTCCATCCGAGCACGCGAGGCTCGAGCCGCAACGGGTGGAGGCGATCGCACTCGCTGCCCAACTCGCGGAGACCCAACGTGAACTTGAGCGTGTGCGCGAGCAGGCAAAAGAGGAGCGCTCAAGGCTCTGGGCGCAGTTGGTCGACGTGATGCAGGAGCGTGATCGCGCCTTGGTGGCGGGGGGGCGTTCCTTGCGTGTCGGACGGGTCTTTGCACCGGGTGATGACGAAGAGCAGCGCCGGTGGGACCTCCTCGAGCAGGAGAACAAAACCTTAACGTCGGCGTTGGCGGATGCGCGAGCGACCGCGGCCGGGCTGCGTCGCGAACTCGAAGAAGCTCATCAGGTGTTGCGCCAGGTCGCGTCCATCGAGCAGGTAGCGGTCGGCAACCTCGATGAGACAGGACCGATGGACAGATGCGACAGCGTCGAAGGTGCGCTCGAGCAGCGCGCGCGCGACGAAGAACGCCTCGCGCTCCTCGACAAGTTGCTCACGCGGCGCGCGAAGCTCGAACAACAGGTCATGAAGGCGCGCGAGGCCTGGCTTCCTTGGTCCGATGACGTCGACGATGACACAGGGCCAGACCTTTCGTGGGCGACGGCTGAGGAAGTCGAGGGTGATCGCACAGCCGCAAGCGAGGCGCTCTCGGAGCAGCACCAGCTCGAACAACAGGTGCAGTCCCTCGTGGCGGAGCTCGCAGAGCCGACGCATCCGGGCCTTGGCAGATCGCTCATTCTCGAACTGTCTCGTCTCGCGGAGGCCTACGACGAGGCCTGTCGCGACCTCGAAGCGCTGCGGTCCGAGCGGCAGGCGCTCATGCACGAAAGCGAACCGTGCAAGGAGGCGCGAGCCCGTAAATCGTGAGCGCGATGGTACCGAACAGGGCTCGCTGCACCCTTGCGACGAGATCGTCGAGCGGGCCTCATGAGAACTCCGCGCGTAAGGTGGCACGGAGCGCCGCAGAGGCTGTGTCGGTTTCCGTCATGTCGACGACTTCGCATCCCGAGGCGCGAACTGCCGCAAGGCCGCTGCGACGCTGCTCCAGGAGGCGATCCGCCGCAAACGAGAGCCATGGGCTCTCGCTCCCGTTCCCCGTGGGCTCCCTCGATGAGTACGCGAGGGAGGGGTCACCCACGGCGAGCAGCAGTGGGCTGTGCCGTCCGCGCAGCACGGGCACCGCCGAGCTGAGTGCGCGGGCACTGACGTCGTCGATGAGGTCGCTCACGACGATGACCCTGGCCCGACGCGGTTGCCGTGCGCAGAGGAAACGCAGCGCCGTTTGGTAGTCGGACTCTTCAGGCACCACGTCGAGCGCGGCAATGTGCTCGGCCAGCCGCCGCAACTGAGTGCGCCCCTGCGCGGCAGGCAGATAGGCTCTTATGTCGGCAGCGAACGCGATCAAACCCACGCGGTCGCCGCGCTCGCGCGCCGCGGCGGCGCGGGTGAGCGCGACGGAGACCGCTTCCTCAAATCGTGGCACCAAGTCGGAACCCGCTCGTCGCGCACCCGCGAGCTGACGCCCGGTATCGAGCAGCAGAAGGAAATCGCGACGTGTCTCGGGCACCATGCGTTTGACGACGAGCTGTCGCGCCCGCGCCGAGGCCTTCCATTCGACGAGACGAACGTCGTCGCCCCGTTGGTAGTCCCGTAGAGAATCGAGTTCGCCGCCCTCACGTGGCACAGGTCTACGACGACGACCGGTGTGCTCCCGCCCCGCCATCACTTGCTCTGCGCGCCGCGAAAGCTGCCGTACATCAGGGATCACCTTCGCCTCGGTAAAGAGCGGAAGGCGTGTCCGGAGGCGCACGAGACCAAGCGGTCCTAGCGTGCGCAGCGCGATGCGCCCGAACACGTGGTGCCCCATGCGCGCGAAGGTGATGTGGTGCCGCATGGTCACGCGCTCTTTCGCGCCAAGGCGTGCTTCTGCCTCGAGGACTGTCCCAACGGTTCCTCCCCTTACCGACGGAGGTAACGTGTCGGTGAGCTGAATCCGTGCTGCGCGAGGGGCCTCGAGAATCCACAAGAGCGGCGCGGGGGCGCCTACCGTCACTGGAGCTGGCAGGAGGCGCTTCACCCTGATGTGCCGCGGGTTCGCGCAGAGAACCACATCCACGACGAGCAATACCAAAAGCCCCACGAGCACATAGACTGAGAGACTACCGAGTACGGGCATCACCGCACCGAGCGCACCGAGGAGCGCGGTGGCGACGAGACCCCATGCGAAACGCTCCGTCGGCTCGATGCCCGGAATACCTTGACTGATGCGTCCTGCGTCGCCGCGAGGTGCTCCGGTCTTCGAGGACGAGGGGAGGGGCGAGGACTGCGCGGAAGTCATTGTCCCTCGCTCGCCGTCGTTACTTCGGACGTGGGTCTGCCGTACACGATGATCCAACCGACAAAGAGACCCCACAACGTCACGCCGAGGAGCAAGTTGAGCGCCCACGGCAAGAGCGCTCCTGGGGACACGAAGGCCTCGACGCTGCCGATGACCAAAATGGCGAAGAGTGTCCCTAGCAACATTTGTCCCCCCGTCGCTGCCTCGTGCGCCAGCGCGTCGAGACGTGTCCTCGTGCCGGGTGCCAACAGGGCACGTCCAAGGCACAAGCCCGCCGCGGCAGCGACGCAGATTGCGCTCAACTCCACCGGGCCGTGCGCGAGGACGAAGCGACCAAGTGTGCCGGCGCTGTCGAGGTGGAATGCGTAGCCGAACACCGAGCCTAAGTGCATGCCGTTCGCGAACAGCACGAGCAACGGCGGCACTCCCCCGAGGAGCCCCGAGAGGAAAGCGACAGCGCATACCCAGCTGTTGTTCAGAATGATGAGCGCAGCCGCGCGAGCAAACGCGCCGTCTTCCTCGATGCGGTTCGTCCAGCGAGCCCCTTCGCCGATCGCACGCGAAAGGTCGTCTCCCACGAGGGCTCTCCCGAGTTCTCCATCGATGCTGCAGAGCAGAAAGCCGAGGACCGTGGCGCCACCGAGAACGAGCGCCGCACGCAGTACCTGTGCGCGCTCTCGGTAAATCGCACGCGGCGCACCTCGCTGCAGCGAGGACCACACAGTGCGTTTGCGCACGCTAGGACGACGACATCGCTCTGCATCCAGCAGCACGAGTGAGAGGGCTTCCCGCGAAGCTTGAGGAGCGCCGAGCTGCGTCCCTTTCATGAGTGCTGCACCGGCTTCACGCAGCGCGGCGTCGAGCCTATCGGCGTGCTCCAGGTCGGTTTGGGTGCGAAACGCCAGGATGGCTGAGGTGAGCCTCGTTGTCGCCTCGGACATGCGCACCATCGCGCCCATCACGCCACGTCGATGGGCTGCGAGGCGCATGCAGCCCACAGCGAGCGCTGTCCGAGACGATGACAGCAGCGCTTCCGGCTCACGCTCTTCCCCGCGGCGCTGCACCAGCCCGTCGAGGAGCCGTTTGCCGAGCCGCTCGGCGACTCCTTCTGGCAGCTCCAGGCTCCGCTCGAGCCAGCTGACCACCTGGACCACCTCAGCCTGGCTCCACGAGGGGGGCGGCATCGTCGCAGAGGGCAGGGGGCCAGCGAGGCGCTGACACACCTCTAGCAGATCGACATGGCGCGCGCGTTCACTCAGCACCACCGTACGGGCGAAGAGGTCACCCAAACGACGCGTACCGCTGAGGAACAAGAGCACCGTACCGACGCCATAGAAGAAGGGCAGAAAGTCGACGATGCGCAGGAGGTTGCGTGCAAGGGCGGTGGGAAAGTCGGGAGCACTGCCGTCGAGACGCACCACCCTCAGGCGAAGCAAGCGCTTCCCTGGTGTCTGGCCGTGCAGCAGTACCTCGAAGATGACGTCGTAGCCAAGCAAAAGCGCGAGCACCACAGCCGTGAGGAGCATCAGGCCGAGGAAACCCAAACTGACGAGATCAGCCTCGAGGTCGCCCCAAAAATTGTAACAAAAGAAACCAGCAACGGCGACGACGAGCAAAGTGAAAAGGGCGACCCCGTAGGCGAGGGCACGTTCGCCAAGCCCCGCCAAAGGCACGGTCAGGGGTACGCGCTCCGGTGTCCACAGCCGCATCGCATGCTCGTCGTCATGAGGGGAGGCCGGGTCCGCAACATCGGCGCGAGTGGGGAGGGGTACCTGTGGCACAGCCCGCATCGTATCGACAAATCAGCAGCGCAGGGGAACGCACCCATTCCGAGGCGCCGGCCCTACCTTTAGCGCATCGTGACCAGCTCCTCTGCGCTGGTGGGATGAATGGCCACCGTGTCATCGAGGTCCCGCTTGGTCGCGCCCATGCGCAGCGCCACCGCGAAACCCTGGGTCATTTCGTCGGCGCCGTCGCCGATGACGTGAATGCCGATGACTTTCTCGTCTTCCCCGACGGTGACGAGCTTCATCGATGATGGCACGCGGTGCTCACTAAGGGCGTAGACCATCGGGTTGAAGCGCGAGGTGAACACTCGCACAGCGTCACCATAGCGCTCCCGCGCGGCGGCCTCAGAGAGGCCGACAGTCCCAATGGGCGGGTGGCTGAAGATGACCGTGGCGATGTTCTCGTAATCGAGGTGTCGGCCCTCCATGCCACCGTAGAGTCGGTCGGCCAAGCGTCGTCCCGCCGCGATGGCGACGGGGGTGAGGGCCTGTCGTCCGGTGACATCGCCTATGGCGTAGATGTGCTCGACGTTCGTCTCTTGGAAGTCGTTCACCGGGATGTACCCGTCCTCGTCGAGGACAACGCCTGCATTCTCGAGCCCGAGGTTTTTCGTGTTCGGAACGCGACCCACCGCCCACAGCAGGCCGTCGAACGGGCCGAGCTGGCGTCCGTCGTCGGTGACGAGGTAGCGCTCCTCTCCATCGAGCACGACCGCTTTCGGCACCGCGCCGGTCTCGAGGGAGATGCCTTCTCGCGTCATAGCGGCGACGAGCTCTGTTCCGAGCATTGCATCGAACTCGCGCAACACGCCCTCTCTGCGCGCGATGAGGGTGGTCTCGGTCCCGAGAGCATGAAAGACCCCTGCCACCTCGACGGCAATATAGCCCGCGCCGACGATGGCTACCCGGCGCGGCCGTGATGAGAGGGCGAAGAATCCATCGGAGGTGATGCCGTGCTCCGCTCCGGGTACCGCCGGCACGAGGGGTTTCCCGCCCGTGGCGATGGCGATGGCGTTGGCTGTGAAGCGTTCATCGCCGACCGCCACGGTACGTTCATCCAGGAGACGGGCATAGCCGCGGAGGAGGGTGACCCCTTTTCGTGCGAGGTTGTTCTCGTAGATTCCGTTGAGTCGCTTGATGTAGGCGTCTCGACGACGCTTGAGCTCGCCCCAATCGTGCTCCCCCATTCCTACAGAGAAACCGTAGTCCGTGGCACGACGTGCATGCACGGCGTGGCTCGCGGCGTACCACATGACCTTCTTCGGCACGCAGCCCAGGTTTACGCAGGTGCCTCCTAGGGGGGCACCCTCGACAATGGCGACCTTCACTCCGTATTCCGCAGCGCGCTGCGCATGAGCCAGCCCGCCGCTGCCCCCTCCGATCACGAGCAGGTCGAAGGTCTCGGCTGGGTTGCATTTCATCTCAGGACTCCTCACGAGCGTTGCTCGACGACGCAAAGGCGGTGAGCATAGCCCAGCCCTCGCCGCCGTTCACTCGGTGGTGATCGCAGGGTCGTGCGTTGTACGCAGCTTCTTTTCGAGGCGCTCACGAATCTTGGCGACCGACGCCGCAGCGAACACGTCGATGCGAGTGCCCCGCTCGTCGTAGAGCCACACCACGGGCAACCCCTCGGCGTCTTTCAGATGTTCCTGGGCAACGGCGTGGTCGAACGAGGG
>JBMTAX010000086.1:0-8886 GCA_049429145.1 Myxococcota bacterium | reverse complement strand
AAATCGTCGCGCCGTGCTCGTCCTTAGACAAGCTCAGGGAGCACCAGCGGCGCAGCTGTTTCAGGAGCATCAAGTCCGTACGGCCATGTGTTAGTCGTCACGCTTCACCAGAGAATTGGATCCGCTGAGACCTCTGGGACCAAGTCCTTCACTACAAGAGTTCGCCCCGTTGCGGAGCAAGGGACGCAGTTTCAGCATCAGAAGTGAGTTACCTCGTACGATGCCATCACTTGAACGCGCAGGTCGTCATCTCCTCGGCTCCAAATGGACCGCGGTCTCCCCCGTAGACGGGCAGAAGCACTTCGTTGTCCTCTCGGTCCTCCACGAGCGGGGGCAAGCAGAGCTGCTGGCGGTCACCCGTTCGGTCAGGCGCCTTGTCCCCGTGGAGGAGCTCCGCGACGAAGCCCGGTGGGTTCCCGGCTGGCGATGACGCGACCGTAACGGTGTCCCCCGCGCCACCCGCGCGAGGGTGCCGTGGAGCGGCTGTCTGCACAGCTCGACACCAACGCCGGGGGGCTGAAGCCTTCCCCGAAAAAGCGCGCTTTTCCCAAGACGTGACGCAGCGCACCACGATGCCGCGAAACCGGTATTGATGATTCTAATTCTGCTGGGTACGAACTTATCCTACCTCGGGCAAGGCGCAGATCTGCGCTCCTGCCCGAGGTCATAAGTGCCTGAAAAAGAATGGAATTGAGCGACGAGAAGAGAGATCAGTGCACGGGGCGCAACCCGTATCCCACCTGCACCGACAATCTCGCACCTACTCTCGAACCCCGCAGGACCCCCGGAGAACGCCATGCCCGCCAGGAACTTCCTTCCCTTCCTTTTGCTCGCGAGCCTCGCGGCTGCCACTGGCTGCGAAGGCTGCGCCGATGAGCCCGCCGGCAGCGAGGGCGATGACCGCGACACCCTCCCCACCGAGGTCACCGAGCCCACGCCTGAAGAGAAGCCGCTCGAGAACCGCACGCTGGCCTTCCAGGGCACCGCGCCCGTGGTCGTTTTCTACGGGCAGCAGGTGCAGCTGAGCTTCAAGCTCACCACCGTGAGCGGCCAGCTGGTGACCGGGGAGCCCGTCTCCTTCACGCTCGAAGGCCAGGGTGGTTCCCTCAGCACCCAGTCGGCCGTCACCGACGCCAGCGGTCTTGCCAAGGTCACCTTCACCGCTGGCACCGCCGACGCGACCCCCACGGTCCGCGCCAGCGCCGAGCTCGCCAGCGACGTCACCGTCGCCCTCCAGGTCAAGGTGAACCCCATCGGCCAGCTCAAGGTCACCGTCACCTCCACCACCCGCATCCCCACCGCCTCAGCGGAGGTGCTCGTCTTCCGCGGGCCCGCCACCAACGTGCCCACCTGTAGCTACCTCGAGTCCACCGCTGCGGTGCCCTCGGCGACCTTCAGCGCCGACTTCCCCACCCTGCCCAGCAGCCGCACGTTCAACGACCAGCCCCACGGTGAAGCGGTCACTATCTATGCTTCGGGCTTCAACGCCGCCGGTGACCTCATCGGCACCGGCTGCGTCGACGGGAGCGCCATCGTGGGTGGCCAGACCGTCAACGTCTCGGTCTCCATCGCCCAGCTGCCGAGCATCCTCGAGGGTGACTACGATGTGCTGATGGCGGTCGACCTCGGTGGTGCTCTGCCCGAGCCCTACGAGACCTACGTCGACACCACGACGGCCATCCTGTCCGATCCCGCTGGTTTCGTGGTGTATCAGGCGCTCAAGTCCTACGACCCGACCTGGTGGTTCAAAGACCTCGATAACGACGGCATCGAAGAGGAATACAGCTATCGTGAGGTGTCAGAGAATCCCAGCGATTGGCCGTCGTTTCAAGCCACCCAGCCCGTCATCGATACGTTGCTCTCGAACCAACTGGGAAGCCGCTACGACACGATCACCACCGTTGGAGGCGACCTTCGCAGCGCGATTCTTTCCTTCGAGGTAGGCAGCCGATTCACCTTCGAGCCAGTGGCTGGTTCCGAGGGACTCTACGAGGTCACTGAGCAATGGAACGACATGGTGTTCACCTGGAACCTCGGTTGTGAGACCGACCCTTCGCCTGCTGGCTGTGCTCGACGCTCGGTCCAGCTCGAAGACACAGACTACGCCTTTGTCTCCACGACCTACGCCGCCACCGCCGAGCACGCGCCCATTGCTGCGGTGCCCGCCTCGGGCAATGTTTCGGCCACTCCCGGAGTGAGCGAGCGCTTCGAGATCGTCGCTGCCGAACATCAAATGGCTCTGCAGTACGGCGCCATCATCATGGTGGCGTTCGAGTACGTCATTTTCCCAAGCCTCGCCGGCGAGCCAGGGCCCTTGACCCTCTCTGAGTTCTTCCAGTCCATTATCGACTGTGCGGCCGTGGGGCAGTCGCTCGCCAACAATCTCGGCTGGCTTCCCGTGAACGCTTCCACCTACCAGGGCGCCTGCAACCTCGGTCTCAACTTCGCGGGTGAATACGTCACCGGTCAAGCACTCGAGCTCAGCGTGGGCGACCAAGATGCCGCTCTGGGCGTCAAGGAGCAGACCGGAGTCCTCGGCAGCGGCATGATGTATCTCATCGACCAAGACCGGAACCTCAGCACCGAGCTCGTGCGTGAGCTGGAGATGCAGGTGCAGTGGAACAACGCAGAGACCGGCGTGAACACGGACATCACGGCGCCCATCACCGGCGAAGGTCGGGAGACCGCTGACGGGTGCAACGCCGACGCTGCGTGCTCCGGTGGCACCACTTGCCAGCCCATCGCGCACTACCTCAAGGTGCAGGCAGCCGAGATGACCTGCAAGAAGGCCGTCGGTGACATCGCGGGTCAGGGCGACTGCCTCCTCGACAACGAGTGTGGCTCGGGCCTCTGCGTGGGCGCGGTGCCTGCTGCCGGTGGCGCCCTAGCCATCCCCGGTACGTGCTTCGAGGCCTGCACCACCGACGCCGCCTGCGGCACGGGCAGCGTGTGCCAAGACGCGCTCGCCTTCTACAACCTCGACGACGGCATGAGCGGCCGCGGCGACGCAGAGCTCAGCACCTGCGCCGTGGCTGACTGAGAAAAGCTCTCTTTGCGAATAGATGGAATAAGAGGCGCCCACCGCGAGGTGGGCGTCTCTCTTTTTTGGGACGAAGGGCCTCGTCAGGCGCCGAAAACCGTCACGCTGACGCGCCGCGTGTGTGAACCCGTGCGGTGTTCCCACAGGAAAAGACCTTGCCACACCCCGAGGTCGAGCTGGCCGCGGGCGATGGGGATGGTGAGGGAGCTCGGCAAGAGCGCCGTACGCACGTGGGCCGGCATGTCGTCAGGGCCCTCGGCGTCGTGCCGGTAGAGAGCGTCACCGTCGGGCACCAGCCGCAGCAAAAACGCAGCAAGGTCTCGCCGTACGTCGGGGTCGGCGTTCTCGGTGAGCAAGAGCGAGGCGCTCGTGTGGTGCACGAAGACGGTGGCAAGGCCATCTGTGACGGCGGCGCGATCGACCACCTCGCGCACGAACGGGGTGACGTCGTAGGTGCCGCGGCCTGCGGTGCTGACCCGGGTCTCTTCTCTGCGGAACATGGCCGTCTCTCCCAAAGTGGTCGTGCCCAAGGATGTCAGAGAGCGCCCGCTCGCGCGCGCGAGGAGGCGCTTGTGTGACAACGGTTGGACCTAAGCCTTTTCCACCTTGTCACACAGCCGACACAGACCGCCCCCATGATGCGCTCGTTGCACACGGCGCACGACGCCAATGGAGCGAGCGATCATGAAGCGTCTTCACATTCTGCATGCAAGCCTTCTCGCGGTCACCCCCTTCCTCGGTCTCGCCTGCGGTGGCGAGTCCCCTGCCACGGACACCGGCGACAACACCCAGAGCGAGACCCTCGCCTGTGACGGTGACGTTTGCGTGCTCACGGGCACCATCACCGACGACCTCACCCTCACCGCCGACAAGGCATGGCTGCTGCGCGGCGGTGTCTTCATCGGTGACGACGTGAACGAGACCGTGCTCACCATCGAGCCGGGCACCACCCTCTTCGGCGAGACCAGCACCAACGGCATGCTCGTCATCCGCCGCGGCAGCAAGATCATCGCCGAGGGCACCGCCGAGGCGCCCATCGTGATGACCTCGTCGAAGGAAGACGGCTCGCGCGCCCGCGGCGATTGGGGCGGCCTCATCGTCAACGGCCGGGCCCCGGTGAACGGCTGTGACGAGGCGCCTTGTGAGGCCTTCGGTGAGGGCGGCACGGGCTTCTACGGTGAAGCCGACGCTGACGACAGCAGCGGCGTTCTCAAATACGTGCGCGTCGAGTTCGCGGGCACCCTCATCAGCCCCGACAACGAGCTGAACGGCGTCGCCTTCCAAGGCGTCGGCCGCGGCACCGAGGTGGATTACCTGCAGGTGCACATGGGCGCCGACGACGGCGTGGAGTTCTTCGGCGGCACCGTGAACGTCAAGCACGTCCTCGTCACCGGTGTGGCCGATGACAGCATCGACTGGACCGACGGCTGGCAAGGCAAGGCGCAGTTCCTCGTGGTCCAACAGTACGAGGACGCTGGCGACAACGGCATCGAAGCAGACAACAACGCTGAGAACAACGCAGCAGCCCCCCGCTCATCGCCCATGATCTCCAACGTCACCCTCATTGGCTCCCCCGAGAGCGACCTGTCGGACCTTGGCATTCTGCTGCGCGAAGGCACCGGCGCGAACCTCGCGAACTTCATCGTCACCGGCTTCAACGACGCATGCCTCGACATCGACCACGACGAGACCTTCGCAAACGCCCTCACCGAGGCGGGCGCGCTGACCGGCAACCTCACCCTCGAGCACTCCATCCTCGACTGCAACAAGCTCTACGTCGAAGACGAGGGCGAGGCCATCGACCTCAAGACCTTCGTCGAGGACCTCAACACCGGCAACCAGGTGGTCGACGCGGGGCTCGAGCAGCCCTTCTCCGAGGCCGGGCCTGATTTCCGTCCTGCGACCACTTCGCCTTCGACGTCGGGCGCGGTTGTTTTCGACGACAGCTTCTTCACCAATGTGAGTTTCAAGGGCGGTGTTGATCCGCTGAACGATTGGACCCGCGGCTGGACCACCAGCGCGCGCAACTGATGATTCTCACTGGGTTGTCCCTTCGAGCGGGGCGCGGTGCATGCCGCGCCTTTCGCTCGTGTTTGGCCAAGAGGTGTTTCGTGGGTTTTCACCAAATCGGTGCCGCGCGTTTCTCGCCGGCATTCTTTGTCATCTTTACGAGCGCTGCAGCGACGGCCGCTTCCGACGCCAAGTCCCTTGCAGAGGAACTCGTCACCCTGCGCTCCGAGGTCGAGGCGCTCAGCGATGAGCTCGAGAGCCGTCGCGCCGAGGAGAAGCAGCGGGTGACTTCATCCGCCCAGCGCAAGGCAGAACTCGAAGCCGACGCACGACGAGAAGAGCTCCGCATCCGACGGGTCGATGCCGCCCTCGAGGAACAGCGCGCCGCGTCGGCGAAGGCGAGCGATGAGGAGAAAGAGCTGGCCCCCGCAGTGGGCGCAGCTTTGGGCGAGCTCGAAGCGCACATTCGCACTGGGCTCCCCTTCCAGGTCGAGGAGCGGCTCGCAGCGGTGGCGACGATCAAAACAGGTCTCACGGCAGGCGAGCTCACCCCCGCGAAGGCGGCGCTACGCTTGTGGGCATTGCACCAAGATGAGGCGCGTCTCACCAAAGAGAATGGGCTCTATCGCCAGACCATCGCGCTCGACGGGCAAAAGGTGTTGGCCGAGGTGGCGCGCGTCGGAATGGTCTTCTTGTTCTTCCGTACCCCCGACGGCGGCTACGGTCGCGCCGAGCGAAGCGGCGAAGGGTGGGTCTACCGACGTTTCAACGATGAGAATGACACCCTGCAAACCGCCGCCCTCTTCGACGCATTCAAGAAGCAAATCCGCACCGGGTGGTTCGAGCTCCCAGTATCCCTCGCCTCCCTGCATTCGCCCTCATCGACGGGGAATACCCCCGCACAGGTGCTGCCATGACGGTCTCGTCACGCTGTCTCCGCACTGGCTCCTTTGCCATCCTCTGCGGCGCCATGTTCTCCCCGGTCGCGCTCGCCGCCGACGTCGTTGTGAATGGTGCAGATGACAAGGCGTCATCACCGTCGACAACAGCAACTCCGGTCGCGGCGACGAAGACCACCCCCGCGGGCGATACCCTGCTCCAGCGGGCCTACCAGAAGGAATTGGCGATTCTGGTCGCCGAGCGGAGGGAGCTGCAGCGGCGCCTCGAGACAGTCGCACAAGAAGAAGCAGCGCAAAGAAAGCGCGCTGAGGAAGAGCAGCGTGCGCTGGAGGATCATCTCGTCGCGCTCACCCTGCGCGCCGATGCCAGTGAGGCACGCCTTGCGGACATCGAGCGAGCAGGCACCGCCATGCTCGACGGACAGGAGGCAATCGCCACCATCTTGCAGCAGGCCGCTCGTGACGCTGACGGTGCTCCTGCAGAGCTCCCTGAGGCCAGCAGCGCCCTCGGCGTAGCCTTCCGCTCCTCGCTCGAGAAGATGCGGCAGCAGTCGACGCTGCGCACCGCGTCTGGCACCTGGTTCGATGTGAGCGGCAAAGAGGTCACGGGCACCGTGCTGCGGATTGGCGCCGTCGCTGCCTTCGGCAAAGCCGAGGGGGCCTCTGGCGCGCTCGCTCCCGCGGGCGGCACGGCGCTCAAGGTATGGCACGAGTCGAACGCACAGGCGGCTGCCGACGTCGTCGATGGAAAGACCCCTTCGACCCTGGGCCTCTTGCTGTTTGAGCCCACCACCACCGCCCTCGAGGCCAAGAAAGAGAAGTCTCCGCTCGACATTGTCATCGCCGGTGGTGTGATCGCGTGGGTCATCGTCGGGCTCGGCCTCTTCGCCTTGTTCCTCGTCGCCTTGCGCGCGCTGCTTCTGTGGTGGCGCGGGCGGGGGAGCGAGTCTCTCTTCGCGCGGGTTCCTTCCCTCGTCGCAGGCCACCAGGTCGAGGAGGCCCTCGGGCTTTGTCGTCGTCGCAGTGCCTCCATGGGACGCGTACTCGCCGCGGTGATCGAGGCACGACACCTCTCGCGAGAGCAGCGCAGCGACCGGGTCGATCAGCAGATTCTCGATGAGGTCGTGGCCATCGACCGGTTCGGGGCCATGATCCTCGTCTTCGCTGGGGTAGCCCCGCTGCTCGGTCTGCTCGGCACGGTCACCGGCATGATCGCCACCTTCGACGCCATTACTGAGTTCGGCACCGGCGATCCTCGGCTGCTATCGGGCGGCATCTCTGAGGCCCTCATCACCACCGAGCTCGGTCTCGTGGTCGCCATTCCATCGCTGTTGCTCGGCAATCTGTTGTCAGGTCTCGGCGAGCGCTTGAAGCGTCGGCTCGAGGGGGCTGCGCTGCGCACCAGCAACGCTGTCGATGACCTCCTGACGATGTCGGGCACAGTTGCTGCGGCTGCACCGAGGCCAACCACGTCACTCGCGGTGCCATTGGCTACGGCGCCTACCAGCGAAGCGCCGCGGGCGGTACTCGGATGAACGGTCCCCTCGAAACCTTGCGGTCCCTGCTGCACGAAGGCGGCTTCGTCATGCCGCCGCTCGCCTTCGTCAGTCTATTGTTGTGGTACGCCCTTGGTGCAAGGGCCTTCACCCTCCGCGGGCATCTCCGTCGGGCCGCCGAGCAGCGGCTCGAGCAGCTCAGTCGAGGGTCACGGAATCTGAGTCGCCCCCTCCTCGATGACGCGCTCTTCGAGTTCGTGGAAGAGGCAGGGCAGCTCCGCCGGCTCGTCAGGGGCCTCGTCACCGTCGCGCCGCTGCTCGGGCTGCTCGGCACGGTGAGCGGCATGATCGAGACCTTCGACGCCCTCGCCGACATGGCCCTCTTCACCCAATCGGGGGGCGTGGCCGGCGGCGTGTCTCAGGCGCTGCTGACCACGCAGGTCGGTCTCACCGTCGCCGTGCCCGGACTCCTCCTCGGCCGTGCCCTTGACCGTCGCGAGCGACGCATCATCGAGGACTTCGAGAAGATGAAAGATCGATCGCTGCTGCGAGGTGCCCCATGAAGCGCAGGAGCTTTACTTCTTCCGAGGAACGCAATGACGTCGACATGTCGCCGCTCATCGACATGGTCTTCATCCTCCTCATCTTCTTCATGGTGACCACCACTTTCGTCAAAGACATGAAGCTCGACCTCGAGCGCCCACAGGCTGCCAGTGCACAGCGGGCCTCCACCAAGGCCTTGCGGGTGTACGTCGACCGCAACGGCGAGGTCTTCGTCGATGGCTCGTCGGTGCGACCCTGGATGCTGCAGAGCCATGTGCGCGAGGCGTTGCGTGGTGGCGCCCAGGGGGATGTCCTCGTCGTCACCGACCGTCGCGTTGCTGCAGAGAGGCTCATCGATGTCGTCGATCAGTGCCGCTTGGCGGGTGCAACGTCGGTGGGAGTGGCCACCGAGCAAGAGGCGGGCTGAAGCATGTCTTCATGGCGACGTCATGTTGTGGGTCTGTTCTCGATGGCGACGGGCGGCGTCGGGGTGTTGTGGCTCGTGGGGGTGATGAACGGTCCCGGAGCACCGCGCAGCGAGAATGGTGAAGAGAAGGTGACCTCGTTCGTCGTCGAGGCACCACCTCCCGAACCCCAACAACCGAAGTCGAAGCGCCCCCCGCCTCGTCGCGCGCGACCAAAGCCCGGCAATAACCCAAGCCCACCTCGCGTGGGCAACGTTCTCGGCGCGTCTCCCGTGGGCCTGCCTCTGCTTCCAGCCCATGAGGTGAGCGAGGTCGACGAGGCAGTCCTGGGCGATACCCGTGACGTGGTGATGACCGCCGACACCGTCGATGTGGCACCGCGTCCCTTGGAACGACCCTCTCCAGAGATTCCCCTGCGCATCCGCAAGCAAGGGCTGACGGGTCGGGTGGTGTTGAATCTTCTCATCGGTAGC
>JBMTAX010000085.1:0-8929 GCA_049429145.1 Myxococcota bacterium | reverse complement strand
AGGTCAGCCGTGAGGCCGAGTTTCTTGCGGGCCGCGGTCAACATCGCCGACTCCAGGGCTTCGACGAGCACCGACTTGTCGATGTTCTTCTCCTTGCCCACCTGTTCGAGGACGACGTTGAGGTTCATGTTCTCCATGAGGTCCATCAGCTTCTCCTGCGTGCCGCACATGCGGCGGAAGGTCTCAGACCTTCGGTTCAGAGACCCTTCTTCTTCGAGCGCTTCGGTTTTGGAGCGCCCTTTTCTTCTCACTGAAACACAACGTGGGCGTCCGCGATCTCGCGCCACGGGATGAGGACGTTCTGACCGCCTTCCGAGGCGAGCGTTACGCCCTCTTCGTTCGTGCCATTCAACGCCCCCGTGAACGACCTCGCGTTGGCGACTTTGGTCCGGGTGCGCAGCTTGACGCGCTTGCCGACGTTGGCCTCGAAGTGACTTTTCTTCGAGAGGGGACGATCGAGCCCGGGGCTCGAGACCTCCAGGTTGTACTGGCCGCGAAAGATGCCGCGGTGTTCATCCTCCACGTCAAGCAGATCACCGAGCAGGTGATTGATTCGCTCCAGCGTCGCCAAGGGGATGTGCCCATCGCCCTCCTGGCGATCGACGAACAGTCGTAGCGTGGCGCGTCGCGCTCCCTGCATGAGCTGCAGCGCGACGAGCTGACATTGCTCTGCCACGATCGCGGGCTCGACCACCTCCCGGAGCAGCTCTTCCTTCGGGTCGAGGGCGACGATGAAGGCCTCCAAAGCGGCCGTTTTCGATTCACCCAGCTCTTGCACTTCTACCACTTCAACTCCCCCAACGGGATACACGTCGCCGCGGACCATCTCCCCGTCGAAACTGCGGGAGATGGCCAGCGCCCGGGTCCTACCTGCTGTGGGGAGGAGGGGTGCTGCGTCCCATGCCACGGCGAGCATCGGGACGACCGCGCATCAAATACGCGCTGCGAGGACCTAACAACGTCTGGTGGCGCTGTAAAGGCCTTCGTTCCGGGAGACATACTCTACATAATGCAAACTATGTCTCATATCAAGGCTGCACCAGGAACTGGCGTCGGACCTCCGGATGTCCGACGCTGGAGCTCCATGATTCCTCAGGGGAACGCCATGCGCCGCAACGCCACCGTCTCGCACCGTGCTGAAACCGGCCCGCAGATCGCAGAGTTCCACTTCTCCCCGCTGGAGCACGCCGCCTTTGCGGAGCTGCAGGAAGACGTGGATATCGACGCTCTGCTGGAGCGGCTTTTTGCTGACACAGACAGAGCTCTCTCAACGCCCACCTGAGGACGGCTCGGCCTCGGCCTCCAACGTCGCATCCCGCACCCCTCGCCAGGAGACGTCACCGCTCAGCAAGAACCCCAGAGCGAGGACGACGAGTGACGCCACCGACAGTCCATGGTTGAGGACGGCATAGGCGGCGGCCGTGGTCTCCGTCACGCCGAGAGTGGTAAGACCCAGCTTCATGAACGCGTGGTAGTTACCAACGTTCCCCGGCGGCGCGGGGAGCATAACCCCGAGGACGACGAAGCAGAGCGCGAAATACGCGACGAGCAGTCCGGCCTCTGGCGCCATGCACACGAGCAGAACCCACATCCCGAGCCCGTTGAGCAACCAAAAACACACCGAATACGCGAGATAGGTGAGCCACGCCGTGCGGGAGCGGAAGCACCGTATGCCCTCGAGAAACGCCCCGAGCAGACCTACGCAACGGATGGCGAGCCCCCCGTGGGCCTTCCCGATCACATAGAACCAGAAGCGTTCTGAGGCCTCTCGGTATCGAGCGGCGACGAGCAAGGAGACGATCGCGCCCCCGAACACAGCCAGTGCGACAAAGCCAGCAAGCCATAGCTCGACGGGCAAGCCCCGATCACGGAGCAAAAGCAACACCACCCCGAAGAGCGCCGTGGTGACGAGCCCATCGACCACTCGCTCCAGAGCAGAGTGGGCGAGCCCCGCGCTCCTCGTCGAATAGCCTCGTTGTGCCGCCAACTGGGGACGAACGAACTCCCCTAGCCGAAACGGCAAAAGAAACACCGCCGCGAAGGAGACGACGCTGACTGCCAGACCTTCGCGTAGGGAAGGACGCCGACCCGAGAGCCCCTCGACCTGCAGCATCCATCGCAAGGTGCGCAGCACCACCTGCGCAATGCCCAGCAACAGGTGGATGCCCACGGCCCACGCCGGAACCAAGGCGAGCGCCTGGCCCACGCCGTGGAGCTCCACGTCACGGAACACGAACCATAAGGCCGCTCCGCCTATGACCGTGACGAGCACGACATGCGCCATCTGCCGAGAGGTCAGGGCCACAGCGCCTCCGGCGGTTGGTCGTCGAGGATCGCCCGCGGAGTGACCTCAGTGAGGCGCCGGACACCCTCGTCACCTACCAGTTTCCGGAGCGCCGTGCGTCCCTTCTCGAGGCAGCGCACGACGTCTCCTGCGCGGTGTGCGTCCGACGCAGCGACCGATGCACGGCCCGTAGATACCAACCGCTCCGCTGCTTTGCGGTGCGACCGATCGAATGCCCCTGCGAGCGACCCCAGATTCACTTGCAGCAGACAGCCTGCATCCATCACTGCGTGGAGGAGAGCGTCGTCGTCACAGAGCCAGGGGTAGCGTTCGACGTGCGCGAGCAGTAGCCGCAGCCCTCGACGGCGGAGCCGCAAAAGCGCCTCGAGCACGCCGACCGGCTTTCCGAGATAGGGGAGTTCCAGCAAGAGCCAGCGGGTCTGATCGTAAGGAACGAGGCGCGGCGCGAAATCTGGATGCAAGACGTCTACGTCGAAGTAATGCTCGGCGCCTTGGTGCCAGCGCATGGGCAACGCCGCTTCGTCGAGAACCCGGTGGAGGTCATGGTGAAGACCCGCCTGGGTCTCGCTGGTATTCCACCACCCCTTGTCGGGCCGCACATGCGGGGTACAGGCCACGTCGGTGACGCCCGCGCTCGCGAGTGCACGGGCGAGCGCGAGGGCTTCCACAGCGTCCCGCGGACCGTCGTCACAGCCGAAGCAGAGGTGGCAGTGGAGGTCGATCAAGCGTGTCCCTCGCCCTGGTTCCGCAGCAGCTGGGCGCGAAGGGCCGCGAGTTGTGCATCGACCCTGGCGACGTCCAGCGTTGGTGTAGCGCGCGTGGGCTGAGCATCCACGGCTTGTTCGAGACCCGCCACGCCCGTTGCGTGGCCAGGACCGACGGGCTCCCACGTCGCCGTAGGTACATCTGCGTGTCGCCGCGGCACCATCGCAGTGACCGCCGCGAGCAGTTCACGGGGATCGCCGATGAGCGCATCCTTGAGCCCCCTGCCTGCGGTACGGAAACCCACTGGATCGCCAAGCATGCCATCGATGCGGGCCGCGAGGTGCAACACCCCCGTGAGCACTTTGATGGGCCCGCCTAAGGGGACGCCGAGGCCCGCAGTCACCTCAGGATCAGCACGATCGCCAGCCCAACACACCGCAACCCCGTGGGCTGCGAGCCACATCAGTTCCTGCCAAGACGGTTCCCCGATGAATAGTTCAGCCGTCGGGACAGCCGAGGCGAACGCCTCGGCGCCAGACAACAGCCAGGCAGAGACGCCGTGGCGCACGCAGCAACTGCGAACGCGCGCACGGGAAGCCTCGTCGTGGGGGCATAGCAGCAGGTAGGTCGCCTGTGTCGAGCAGAGCGCGAGCTGCATGATGGAGCGCTCGAGCTCCTCGAAGAGCCCACGCCGCACGTCGAGCAATACGACGCGAGACGAGCCTAGTCTCCGTGAAAGCTTGGCCGTTTCACGCGGCCCCGCCGAGGTCAGGGGAAGGCGGATCTGCTCGACGGGGAGCGCGGCATGGTCCTTGAGCATGGGGACTTGCCCCAACCGAGGAACCAGCAGCCCATCGAAGCGGGCGCCCAGCGCGTCGCCCAACCCCTCGCGCCACGGCATGAGGGCGATCTGCAGCCGTGCGGGCGCGTCGAGGTCGTTGCCCGCCGGGAGCTGTCCAGCCCCGTCGGCCAACCACAGCGCAGCGTCAAACGGCCCGACGGAAGCAGGGGGGGTGCCCGCGACATGCCGGTGTACGTGGACGCCACGTCGAGAAAGCTCCGCAGCGAGGGACAGTGCGAGCGCTGCAGCGGTGGGCTCCGGCCGGCCGCTCCCGGCCCCAGCGGAGGGCAGGACGAGGAACACACGGGAGATCGGCCAACCTGCAGACATGCCGGGGGTGTAGCGGGTTCGGTCAGCTCTCGAAAGCCCTCCCGGCAGTGGGGGAAGCGCCAGGCATATTCCTTTGCTAGTGTGGAGGCGGGAGGTGGACAGCGGTGAAGTCAGTCCGCATTTACACGACGTCATGGTGTGGTTTTTGTCACCGCGCCAAGCAGGTACTGCAGGCGCATGACGTTCCTTTTGATGAAATCGACGTCGAGGAACAGCCCGAACTCCGCACTTGGTTACGCAAAGTCACAGGGCAGCACACGGTCCCGCAAATCTTCTTCGGCGACGACTCCATCGGCGGGTGCACCGATCTACTTGCCCTCATCGCCGCGGGGGGTTTGGATGCCCGGTTGGGCCGAACCGCCGACAGCGACGTGGGCTGACCCCTCTCCGTCTTCCCCAGAACGACTGTGTCCCCCCTTATGCCGCCTCAAACGGCTTTCCCCCCGCGGCCCATGCGTTAGAAGCGCGTTGCCAGGGCGACGTTCCCTGTCTGCGCGAGGATTTTCATGCTCGAGACAGTCTCCAAGGGTTTCCGCTCCGCTCGCCAGTTGCTGCAAGGCCAAGCAGAGCTGAGCGAAGCAAACATCGACAGCGCGCTCCGTGAAGTGCGCCTTTCCCTCTTGGAGGCCGACGTCGAGTTCAACGTCGTCAAAGGCTTCCTCGCGCGAGTCAAGGAGAAAGCCGTCGGCGCCACGGTGGCAACCAGCGCACGACGGGAGGGAAAGAAACTCAAGGTTGGACCCGCCGAGCACTTCGTTCGCATCTGCTACGACGAGCTCGAGGCCTTGATGGGCCCGGTGGATACCGACATCCAGCTCTCGAAGCCCGTGGGGACCATCATGATGGTCGGCCTGCAGGGAACAGGAAAAACTACGACGACGGGCAAGCTCGCCCGCTTGCTGCAAAAGACCAAACATCGACCAATGCTCGTCGCTGCTGACATCTATCGCCCAGCGGCCGTCGACCAGCTCAAAGTGCTCGGCGAGCAAATCGGTGTTCCGGTCTATGCCGAAGACGGTGTAGCGCCCCCTGAACTGTGCAAACGCGCGCTCCAGAAGGCCAGAGAGCACCGTTGTGATGTGGTGCTGTTCGATACGGCCGGTCGCCTCTCCATCGACGACGAGCTAATGGCTGAGCTTGAAGCGATCAAGCACCATACGAAGCCCGACAACATCTTCCTCGTCGTTGACTCGATGATGGGGCAAGACGCCGTCCGCACCGCTCTCGAGTTCCACAACCGCCTCGACATCGATGGCTTCATCATGACGAAGCTTGACGGTGACGCACGCGGTGGGGCGGCTCTGTCGATCAAGGAGATCACGGGCCGCCCGGTGAAGTTCCTTGGTATGGGTGAGAAGCTCGATGCCTTGGAAGAGTTCCGGCCCGCTGGGCTCGCGAGCCGAATCCTTGGGATGGGTGACGTCGTCGGACTCGTGAAAGAGTTCGAAGAGCACGTCGATCAAGACAAGGCCGAGAAAGACGCGATGCGCATGCTCCAGGGGCGATTCACCCTGGAAGACTTCCTCGAGCAGCTGCGCACCATCAAGAAGATGGGTTCGGTACAGAGCCTCCTTGAGAAACTCCCTGGCGTTGGCGACCTCCTCCCCGAGGGCCAGAAGGTCGATGACAAAGAGTTCCTCAAGCTTGAGGCCATGGTCTGTTCGATGACGCGCCAGGAGCGTCAGCGGCCTGAGCTCATCGAACAACAAAAAGGCCGACGACGACGCATCGCCAAGGGCTCAGGACGGAATGAGAAAGAAGTCGACGAGCTGATCGCGCGCTTCAAGATGATGAAGCAGATGATGCAGATGATCGGCATGCAGCCGTCGTTGCTCGGGCGCCTCCCTGGCTTTGGCAACATGGCGAAGATGGCTCAGCTCGCGAAAGGCTTCGGCGGTCCTGGTGGAGGGCCCGGAGACATGAGCGCTTTGTTTGGCGGCGTGAACCCCTTCGGCCCAAGTGGCAACAAACCGCTGGCGCCTCCACCCGGGTACTGGTCGACCACGACCGCGGGCGCCGGTGGTGGACGCGCCCCGAAGGTGAAGAAGCAGAAGCGCAAAGACGAGAAGGCGGCACGCAAGCGAAACCGCAAGCGCAAGTGACCTCGGGGACGACGGCTCTCGCCTAGCGAGTCGGGGGAGATCCCTTGGCTGGCCCCAGGGGCTGCTCGACGCGATGGGCGAGATACAAGGCCGACGAAAGCAAGACGAGGCTCGCCACGAGTCGAATCGGGTCTCCGCGTTCCCCAAAGAGTGCCAGGGAAACCAGCACGCCGAGCGGCGCCTTGGCGTTGTTCATGACGGCGAGGACGCCGGGCGTGCTCCGAGACGCACCGAGGTTCCAGAGGAAAAATCCGAGAGCGCTCGGCACGAGGCCAAGGTACAGCAGCGTGCGCTCTTGCGTTTCCGTGATGGAAGCCAGCGCGGGCAGGCCCCCCTTCACGACGACGAGCAGCCCACTGGCAACCGCTCCGCCGAGATACAGCAATGCAAAGTGCTGTGCTTGTGAGACCGCTGTGCGCTCTCTCATCAGACGGCGGTAGCGAACTTGGCCAATGGCGAAGCAGAGGTTGGAGAGCTGCAGCAACCCGAGCCCTTGCCACGCAGCGACGTGGGCACCGTCTTGGAAGGTCAGAACGGCTGCCCCGGTGGCGGCGGTCACCGCCGCGAGGATCGAGACGAAGAGAAATCGGCCACCGAGAACCATCTCTACCAACACGACGAATATCGGTGTGGTGACGGTGAAGAGCGCGACCTCATGAGCCTCGAGGGTTTTGTAAGACTCGAGGTATAGGGCGTACATCACGCCATACTGCAGCGCCCCGAGAAGAGGCAGCTCAAACCAGTCGCGACGCGCCAGGTATTTCGGGCGCAAGAAGGGTACGAAAGCCACGAGGGAGACGAGCAGCCGGGCGAAAGCCACGAAGGTCGAGTCGAGGCCCTGCAGGTTCCCCTTGATCAGGCCAAACGACACCGACCACAGCAACGAGACAATGACGAGGTGGATCACGCGCCCCTCATCAGCGGGTTCCACCTGCGAGAGGAGCACCGCTGAGCAACAGTCTCTCGGCAACATGCGAGCCGAGGGTTTCGCGGAATGCGGCCATCGCCTTGTCCCTCCCCCCGGTTGGGCCGTCGCTCTCGTCATCGAGAAAAGCGATTTTCATACCCTCCCCTTTCCGCTCTCGCCCGGTCTCGTCCCGGCGGGTGACGTGTGTGACCCGGCCGCGAAGCGTGAGCGAGGTGGTGCCCGCCTGCGTGCCAAGAACAAAATGAAACTCGGTACCCACAGGCAGAGGGCGCGCGGTGGAAATGAATGTCTCCCGCTCGGACCAGTGCTTGAGATAGTCAGCGAGGAGCGCGTTCAGACGCTGGTACTCGACACGCAGCTCGATAGGGGCCTTCCCCTTCACCTCTGACGTAGCCGTTCGCTCTACGTTGTCCACGGTCTCCTCCCCAAAGCGCTCCCTCATGGTACGCGCCCGAGCGGATGGGCCGCAAAAAGCAGGGGGGTCTTGGTACCCGCGCGGCAGCCTTCGTCGCTGGAGGCAGCGGTGTCGGCACCGGCAACCGGTCGAGAACTCAACGAGCCTGTTTGCGGGCGACGCGCAGACGCTCCAGCAGCTCTCGATTCGCGGGCCTGAGTTCAAGCAGCCGCTCTGCAGCTCGAATCGCCATGAACCAACTTTCGCTCTTCTCACAGAGGTCGAGGAGCCGCAGCCACGGCTCTGCCTTGTCGGGCTGCAGCTCCGTCGCGCGTTGGGCGAAGCGGATCGCGGGACGAATGCGCCCCAGATTCTCCATGAACTGGGAAGCGATCGCCGTGCACGCGATGTCCTCTGGACAAAGTTCGATGGCTTGCTCGATCAACGCGCCAGCCTCGTTCGTTTGCGCTGCGCTGCGTCCTGGTGCGTTGATGAGGGCCTCTGCGCGTCGCAAGAGTGCCTTTGCCTTCTCCAGCTTCGAGACGCCGATGTGGGCGTCGGCGTCTTTCGAGAGGGATTCATCTTTGGGGGCGAAGTTCTTGGCGAGTTGCGCGTGTTTGGCGGCCTCCCCGATGCGACCCGCAGCGGCGGCTGTATCTGCCAACTCGAGCAGCTCGCGGGAGCGTTTCAAGCGGTCGACCATGGGGTTGTGCTTGAGACGCTTTTCTTTGAGCCGGAGGGCATTGCGAGCCTCACGCTCTTGGCGGTCAGCGTCCTCCGCCTCGGCTTGGCGGGCACGCTCCTCGATGAGTCGCTGCTCGCGCGCCCGGGCCTCGAGTTCCCTCAGTTCCTCAGGGGTGAGGTCCGCAGGGTCGAGAGTGGCGTCGTAGTCGGCCCGGCACTGCTCGTCCGCGAGGACATCGTACGCGGCCTTCATCGCGCGAAAGATCAGGTCGACTCGGATCTTGAAGGAGCCCAGTTGTTTGCGGAAGTAGGCGTCAGGGTGAAACTCCTTGGACGCTTTGAAATAGCCTCGCTTGAGGTCGGCCGGGCTTGCCGTGCGTTTCAAGCCTAGAAGGGCGTAATGGTTCCAGCGGCCAAGATGCGCCTCCACGAACAGAATGCGCTTTCGCTGCCACGGACTCAGGTCGTTCTCCTCGAGGAGGAGCGCCTCGTCGAAGACCATGTTCCCGAACTCATCGGTTGATTGCGGTTGCATTGCGGAGGGTGACCTTTCTTCCACCAAGCTCGAGACCTTACGCTCCCCAGAGAAGTGCAGCGGTGCCGGCTATGCTACTGGCAGTTACCGCCGTGCCGAGTGTCC
>JBMTAX010000084.1:0-9010 GCA_049429145.1 Myxococcota bacterium | reverse complement strand
GTCAATGAAGCGCTGCTACGTCGCGGTGTCATCATCAGGCCCGTGGCCAACTACGGACTCCCTCGGGCGGCGCGCATCACAGTGGGCACGCGTGCAGAGAACGACCGACTCCTCGCCAGCCTCGGAGAAGTCCTTCACGGGGGCGGTGTATGACGGAGCTTGTCGTCGCTATCGATGGCCCCGCCGGTGCCGGCAAGAGCACGATCGCCAAACGCATTGCAGAGGGGAGCGGGCTCTCGCTTGTCGACACCGGAGCCATCTATCGCGCTCTCGCACTTCTGTCGCAGCGAGAGCAAATCGAGCCCGACGACGAGGCTACCCTCGCGGCGCGCGCGGCAAGCTTGCCCATCGCCTTCCATCTGCGAGCGGGCATCAATCGAGTCTCCCTCGCGGGAGAGGACGTCAGCGACGAGATCCGCAGCCCGGCCATCAGCATGCTCGCGTCCGCGGTCTCCCGGCACCCGGCCGTACGAGAGGCCCTGTTGTCGCTTCAGCGCCAACTCGGGACGAAGGGGGCCGTTTTGGAAGGGCGCGACATTGGGACGGTGGTTTTCCCCGACGCTGCAGTGAAGGTCTTCTTGACGGCGAGCGCCGAGGAACGGGCCCGGCGGCGCTGCGCTCAACTCGTGGAACAGGGCAAGCCGCAGCCCTATGAGCAAGTGCTCCGCGAGATCGTGGAGCGAGATCGCGTCGACAGCGGCCGCACCGTGGCACCTTTGCGGCCGGCGGCCGACGCCGTGGTCCTCGACAGCACCGCTTTGAGCGAGGACGAGGTCGTCACGCTTATCCGTGCCCGCATCGATGCTGCAAAAGCCGTGAGGGAGGCTTGAGCCATCGCTCCCCTCGCTGTCGCCGGCATTGGCGCTCTCTCGACAATAGACCCCCGTGCCGGCAAACCTTCCGCCCGTGCCGCGTGTTCGACGTGCCCTGACCTCGTCATCCTCGCAGGAGAAATCCTTCCCCATGAGTACCGCTAAAGAACCCATTCGCGCTGTCAAGGGCACCCACGATCTCTACGAAGACGAGCTCGTCACCTGGCGTTGGGTCGAGAACACCGCGCGTCACATGTTTGCACGCTTTGGCTATGGGGAGCTGCGCACCCCCGTTCTCGAGGAGACCCAGCTTTTCGTCAGAGGCGTGGGGGAGGGGACCGACATCGTCGAGAAGGAGATGTATGCGTTTCGCGACAAAGACAAGGCAGAGACGTCGCTCTGTCTGAGACCGGAAAATACCGCCGGTGTCGTGCGCGCCTTGATTCAAGCGGGTCGCCTCTTCGCCGATGCCGAGGAACGCCTCTATTACCTCGGCCCCATGTTTCGTCGCGAGCGGCCCGCCAAGGGACGCTATCGTCAGTTTCACCAGCTCGGCGTCGAGGTCTTTGGGCTAGATGGCCCCACCATCGATGTCGAGGTCATGGGTCTGCTACACGCGTTACTGCAGGCGCTGGGGCTTGAGGGCGTCGAGCTGCGGGTCAACTCCCTCGGAGGCCCAGAGGACCGTGCTCGGCACAGGCAGGCCCTTTACGCCTACTTCACGCCGCTGCGCGACCAGCTGTGTAGCGATTGTCAGCGACGTCTTGAGACGAACGTTCTGCGCATTCTCGACTGCAAGGTGCCCGAGGACAAAGCCCTCGCTGCAGGGGCCCCGTCGACACTCTCCCACCTGGGTGCCGACGCCATGACTCATTTCGAGAGCGTGCAGCGCGGCCTCGCAGACCTCGGGGTGACCTTCACCGTCGACCCGTCATTGGTGCGGGGTCTGGACTATTACACGGGCACCGTATTTGAGGCGGTGGCCACGACGGGCCTAGGCGCCCAGAACGCGGTCGCGGGCGGTGGACGGTACGACCTCCTCGTCGAAGAACTCGGCGGAAGACCTACCCCCGCGATCGGCTTTGCGGCCGGCATCGAGCGCATCGTCATGCTCCTCGTCGAAGCCGGCCGTGCCGCAAAACCTTCTCCCCCGCTGTTGATGCTGGTGGGGGCCGATGACGTGGGCCGTAGGGAGGCCCATCGGCTTGCGCACGCCCTTCGCCTCGCAGGGGCCGCTGTCGAGGTCGACCATCGTGGTCGCAGCGTGAAGGCACAGATGAAACGTGCCGACCGTGCGGCGGTGTCTCACGTGATTGTGCTCGGACAGCGCGAGATTGAAGGGAAAACCGCGCAAGTGAAGGAAATGAGCACCGGCGCCGTCCGAGAGGTCTCGTTGGAACCAGCCGCGCTCCTCACGGGGTTGGGTACTGGGAACCAGCCGTCGTAGGGTCCACATGACCTCAGTGGTCTCGGAGGTGTCTCGTGGTGCGTGCCGTGTGCGGAGCGCTCTTCCTTCTCGTCGTCAGCGGCTTCGTCGCTCCTCGCGCCATCGCTGCAGCTGGGGATGGGTTGTCCGTCGGCACGAAGGCTCCCAGTTTTCAGTTGCCAGTGGTCAATGATTTCGACGCTGCACGCAAGCGATTCGGGCCCGGCGACTGGATGGGACCGGAGGCACCAAAGAAGCTCGTCCTGTTGAGCTTTTTTGCGACGTACTGCGAACCGTGCCGCAAAGAGATGCCCGAGCTCGCCCGCCTGTACAAAACATACGCCGAAGAGGGGCTCGGGGTCGTGCTCGTGTCCATCGACAAAGGTCTCGAGGAGCGGGACAAGGTCGTCGCCCTCGCGGCCGAACATGGCGTGACTTTCCCCGTCTTGCACGACCGCTTTCAGGTCGTCGCACGTCGCTACGATGCAGAGCGCCTCCCTTACATGCTCTTCCTCGATGCTGAAGGGCTCATTCAGGCCGTGCACGTGGGCTACTCCGATGACATCGCCGCCGGGCTCGAGGCTGAAGTGCGGCACGGACTTGGACTTGCGCCCCTATTGCCGACGGATAAAAAGGCAACCGTTCGCAGACCTGCGCATGGGCCTGCCACCGGGAAAGTCACAAAGACGAGGTCACTTCGCGCCAAGCCGGCTCCTGCAGCAGAGGTGCAACCATGACCCGTATGCCAGGCACTCGTTTCTTCTGGGCGCTGTCGTTCACGCTGTTCGGGTGTGTGGGCGCGACCGGGGCGCTCGCCGCAGAGCCTTATCGCATCCTCGTCGAGCGCACCGTCGTTGCGGAAGGCCTGCCGCTCAGCGAAGGAGCTGTGACGAGCACCCTCTGCGCGGCGCTCTCGAAGCGAACGGGACTTGAGGTCATGTGCCGGCCCGACATCGAAACGATGCTCGAGGCCCACAGCCTGCTTGCGATGACGAGGGGTGACTCTCCCCACCTCTCGTCACTGCAAGACAAGCTCGACAATGTCGAATTCGTGGCGCGTCCCTTTGCCAGCAAGGCGGGGGGGAAGCTCAAGGTGCTCGTCCGCCTCTACCACGTCGAGCGGGCGAGCTCTGGGCTCGTGGCCCTCGGCCGACCGGCCGGGCGTGTCGTCGAGCAGGTAGCCTTCGAGCAGTCGCTTAGGCTGCTCGGTCAGCTCGCTGCTGCCGCGGGGCGCATCGAGAAAATGCTGTACGAACCACGCAACGCTCCTCCCCGCGAGGCAGATCCACCCTCGCCGCTGTAACGCACAAAGGCGCGCCTGGGCGTTGGCGTCGGGTGGGCGGTCATTCGGCCGCTTCTGCGCGGATGACCCTGGTGCTACCCCGCTGCGGTGGTGCGCTCGAGCAGGGTGACCACCTCAACCTCAGGGGTTCCTGCGAAGAGGTCGACGGGGATGATCTGTCGCACGCGGTAGCCACGCTCGCAGAGCGAACCCACGTCCCTTGCCATCGCATCCGGATCGCACGACACCAACGCAAAGCGCGCCGGGGCGAGGGCCGCAAGTCCTTCCGCATCAGAAAGCAACCCCTTGCGCGGTGGATCGGCGATGACGGTATCGAAGCCATGTACGGGCAGAGAGCGGAGCGCCGTCTCGACGTCAGACGCGTATACCGCGCAACCGAGAGACGACAGCGCCGCAGTGCTGAAGGGCGATGACTCGACAGCCGTTACCGCAGCGTGAGGTGACGCGGAGAGTACCGCGCGAGCGAAACCCCCGGTACCCGCGTAAGCGTCGAGGACACGCGGCCCGCCTTCTGTCGCGAAGGCCGCGACAAGGCTATAGAGCCGCTCTGCTTGGTCAGCGTCAGCCTGACAGAATGCGTCCACCGGGACTTCTGGGCCCCCGGTGAGCGGGGCGAGGAGCGCGGGGCCTGCGCTGCGCGCGATGACACCTCCGACGAGGCTGTTGCCTCGCGCGTTGTCGATGCGCTCAGCCACTGAAAAGAGCAGCCCCGTGTCGACGAGGTCGCGCGCCCGCAGCCACGCGTCGTCGGGGAGCGGTGCGCCGACGACGATGACCGCGCCGGGACCGTGGGCAGATGCGCGCAGGATAACGGCCTTGAGCCCGAGCGGGTCGTGGGTCGCAGGTTCGATGCCGCTGGAATCGAGCGCATCCTTCAGCGCGGCGATCGCCGGAAGCAACGAGGGGTGATGGGTTGCGCAGCGCGAAGCATCGACGACGAAATGCGAGTGCGGGGCGTAGAGGCCCAGCTTGAGGGCGCCGCTGCGTCCGCCGGCCACCAGCTTCCCTTTCTGGCGGTATCCCGTCAGAGAAGGCGCCGCGAGCACGTCTTCTACCTCGAGGTTGGAGAGTCCCACGTCGTCCAGCGCGCGCAGCACTCGCTCCCGTTTCAGCGCCAACTGTGCGCCCGGGTCAAGGCCGTCGAGGGGGCAGCCCACACACGGGGGCGGGTGCGGGCAGGTGCGGCGTACCCGCACACCACCCTCTTCGAGACAGCGCAGCATTCGACTTGTGACGAGTCGCCGTGCCGGGAAACTGCGTTCGACGCTGCACTCCACCAGGTCGCCAGGGAACGCACCGCGTACGGCGACATCGACCCGGGTGTCGTCGTCGGAGTCCGGTTCGAGCAACGCTCGACCGCGCCCCTCGTCGTCAAGCGCTTCGATACGGACCACCAACCGTTGGCCCCGGGTAGGCAGAGGAACTCGCTTCATGGTCCAAGCCCCACCCCCACGACCCCACCCACCCGATATTAGCGGTTCCATATGGGGACGTCTTCCTTCAGTCGGTCGATGAGGCGTTGGCACGCCGAGAAGGCCTCTGCGCGGTGCGCTGCCGACGCTGCCACGACGACGGCGCGGTCACCGATGGCGAGTGGCCCCGTGCGATGGTGCACGGCGCAGAGGGCACCCGGTATCGACTCCTCCACCTCGTTCACAAGTTCGGCCAGGACCTTCTCCGCCATGGGCGCATAGGCCTCGTATTCGAGACGGTCTACCGCGACACCCTCGGCGTGGTCGCGTACGCAGCCGATCATCACCACCTGGGCACCGGCAGCGGGGCGGACGACGAGACCGAGTACCTCGTCGACGGAGAGCGGGGTCTCCGTGACGCGGACGCGCCGTGCGAGGGGGGTGGTCCCATCTCCGCCGGCCACGGGCGGGATGATGGCGACCTCTGCGCCGGCTTCAATGACGACGTCGTCTGTCGCAAAGGCGTGCCCTACGGCGACACGACACAGGGCCATCATTGGGGCGAGCTGTGGGTGCCGCGCTAGCAGCAGCTGACGCAGCTCGCCCACCGTAGCACGCTCGAGGTCGATGGCTTCCTGGTCGACACCCACCCGCTCTCGGGCGGCGGCGAAATAGAGCACCGTGAACATTGCACCTTCGTAGTCCCACAGGCTTCGTCCAACAAGCGGAAGCAGGAAGACATCCGTCATGCCCGGCCTCGGGCAAACGTCTGGGTTGACGCTGCCAGGGAGGCTCCCTAACTGGTCTTTCTTCACGTGAACGGAGGCGCGTCGGTGGGAGCGATCGCATATTTGTTTCCGGGCCAGGGGAGCCAGGTCGTGGGGATGGGACGTGCACTGCTCGCCGAAAGCCGGGCTGCCCGTCTGGTGTTCGAGGAAGCCGATGAGGCGCTCGGCGCGCGTCTGTCAGAGCTGATCCTGGAGGGACCCGACGAAGAGTTACGGCGCACAGCCGTGACCCAACCGGCCATCCTGACGATGTCGATCGCGGCGTTGCGCGCCCTCGAGGAGCGCGGCAGCCCGCCTCCCGATTTCGTCGCGGGGCATTCCCTGGGCGAATATGCAGCGCTGGTTGCGGCCCGCTGCATCTCCTTTGCCGACGCCGTGCGTGCGGTGCGAGAACGTGGTCGCTTCATGCAAGAGGCGGTTCCGGAGGGGCAGGGCGCCATGGCCGCGGTGCTCCTCATGGAGGCAGAAGACGTTCAGCGCATCATCGACCACGTCGTCGCCACTCACAGCGAGGCCTATGTGGCCGTCGCGAACTTCAACGGCCCTACCCAGACCGTCATCGCCGGCTCCCGACGCGGCGTAGACCTCGCCCTCGTGGCGCTCAAAGACGCTGGCGCCAAGCGCGTCATTGAGTTGCCGGTCAGTGCCCCCTTCCATTGTGGGCTGATGGCACCCGTCAAGCCACGCCTGGAGGACGTGCTTGCAGGGGTGCGCATCGGACCCATCGAGGTGCCCGTGGTGACCAACGTCGAGGCGACCAGCAACCAAGATCCAGCCCGTGTGTGCCCTCTGCTGGTGGAGCAGGTCACGGCCCCCGTGCGCTTCACGGAGATGGCGGCGTTCCTGCTCGCACAGGGGGTCGACCGCTTCGTGGAGGTCGGGCCAGGGAAAGCGCTTTCTGGGATGCTGAAGCGGATGGCCAAAGACGCGAAGTTCATGAACGTCGAAGATCCTGCCTCGCTCGACGCTACCCTGTGTGCTTTGGGGGCGTGACGGCATTGCCACTCTCCACCTCACTCGTCGCCGCGCATCCATCGAGTGCTGCGATGCCTACCTTCGGGCCTCCTGGGCCCCTATTCGAGGAGCCGAACGACGATGCAAGGCCTACGAGACAAGATTGCGCTCGTCACTGGTGCCAGCCGCGGCATTGGACGAGCGATCGCTGAGGCGTTAGCGAGCGAAGGAGCCCGGGTGGTTATCAACTACGCCGGGAATGAAGACGCTGCACGGGCGACGGCGCAACACATCGTTGAGCAAGGAGGGGCCGAGCCGCTCCTCTTGCGCTTCGACGTCGCCGACCGGGCGGCTGTCGACGCAGGCTTCGACACCATCAAATCGACCCTTGGCGGGCTGCACATTCTCGTGAACAACGCCGGCATTTCCCGCGACGGACTCTTGCTTCGCTTCAAAGACGACGATTGGCACAAGACGCTCGAGACCAACCTCAGCGGGGCATTTTATTGCGCCCGTGCTGGTGCCAAAATGATGACCAAGCAACGCTGGGGCCGCATCATCAATATTTCCTCTGTGGTAGGCGAAGCAGGGAATGCGGGACAAGTGGCATACGCATCGGCCAAAGCGGGCATGATCGGTCTGACAAAGACCCTTGCCCAAGAGCTGGCTTCCCGCAGCATCACCGTGAACGCGGTGACACCGGGCTACATAGAGACTGACATGACTGCGGCCCTACCCGAGGAGGCTCGTCTGCACATGGTCGAGCAGGTACCTCTGCGTTCGGCTGGAACTCCGCAGGATGTGGCCGCCGCCGTCGCATTCCTTGCCTCCGAGGGCGCTCGCTACGTCACCGGCCACATACTCGCGGTGAACGGCGGCATGTACATGTGACGGTCATCGACGCCTTACCTGTTGAGCACCTCCCCCTTCCTGGCTAAGCAACATCAACCTTTCGGTGGAGAACCTGTCATGAACATCGAGACCCGCGTCCGTTCCATCATCGCCGACCAACTCGGCCTCAGCGAAGAAGACATCCAGCCCGAGAAGAAGTTTATCGAGGACCTCGGCGCTGACTCCCTCGACATCGTCGAACTCATCATGGCGATGGAGGAGGAATTCCAAACCGAGATCCCTGACGAGGAAGCCGAGAAGATCCGCACCGTCGGTGACGCGATCGAATACGTGAAGAATCATCAGTAGTTTTGCCTCCTCGGCAGGACAGTGATGACGACGGGGGCGAGCCCCTTGGGGGCTCCGTCCGACCTCTAGGAGAGAGACAGATGGCGCGCAGAGTCGTCGTGACGGGCGTGGGCATGGTGACACCGGTGGGGGTCACCCGAGAAGAGAGCTGGAAAAACCTCCTCGAGGGTCGATCGGGCGTGGCTACCGTGCCCGCCTGGGCCGAGGACCGTTTCGGCGACGACAAGATCTTGCCCGTGACCATCGCGGGACTGGTCAAAGATTGGCGCGGCGATGAGTGGATAGAGCCTAAGAAAGACGTCAAAAAGATGGACGTCTTCCTTCAGTATTCCATGGGTGCAGCCCATCAAGCGTGGCAGCAGGCCGGTTTGCCCGCGAAACTGGAGGGGCGCGAGGCTGAGCGAACCGCAGCCATCGTCGGCGTGGGTCTCGGCGGCATACACACCATCATCTCGGCGTGGGAAACCTTGCGCACCAAGGGTCCCCGACGCGTCTCTCCCTTCTGTATCCCTGGCCTCGTCGGCAATATGGCGCCGGGCTACATGGCCATTCGTTACGGCATCCAAGGACCCAACTGGGCTCCTGCCTCGGCTTGCTCGTCCGGTGGTCACGGCATCGGTGAGGCTTTTATTCACATTCGCGAAGGCCGCGTGGACATGGCCCTCGCGGGCGGCGCGGAGGCCGGGACTCACCCCCTCTGCGTTGCAGGGTTCTCGTCGATGCACGCCATGTGCACGACTTCGAACGACGCCCCGGAGCGGGCGAGTCGCCCCTTCGATCGTACCCGAGAGGGCTTCGTCCTCGGCGAGGGCGCTGGCATGATGGTGCTCGAGGAGCTCGAGCATGCGCAACGACGTGGGGCAAACATCCTGGCCGAGCTCGTCGGGTATGGGTCCACCGGCGATGCTTATCACATCACCGCGCCCGCACCGGAGGGAGTCGGTGCGCAGCGGGCCATGAATGACGCCCTGCGCATGGCGTCGATGAATGCCGACCAGGTGACGTATGTGAACGCACACGGCACCTCGACCCCGTTCAATGACAAAAACGAGACCGAGGCGATCAAGGGGGTCTTCGGCACCTGGGCCAAGGGCGGACTCATGGTGTCTTCGACG
>JBMTAX010000083.1:0-9039 GCA_049429145.1 Myxococcota bacterium | reverse complement strand
CCCGCCTGGCGCAGCCCCTCGAGGAAGCGTTCGAGGGGCGCCGGGTCGCGGTAGGGCAGTACGCGCTGCGTGAGCGCCGGCGTGTAATGTGGATGTCTCATCATCAGTTCATTCCACATCGCTTTTGCCTCTTCGATGCGCCCGAGATGACCAAAGAGCGACGCCAAATAAGCCCGGCTGACATCGGAATTCGGCGTCAGGTCCAGCCGGCGCTGAAATGTTGCCTCGGCCGCTGCGTCGAGGCCAAGGGCAAACTCGACCCGCCCTCGTGCGTGGAGCCAGACGTCGTAATACGGGTCGAGGCTCAACGCGCGCTCGTAAGCTTCGAGAGCGGCCTCGTGCATGCCATGGCAATGGAGGCCACTGCCCACAGGACCGTGCGCCTCAGCGCTGTTGCTGTCTATTTCTATTCCACGCTGACTGGCGAATGCCGCCTCATCAAGACGCCGCGACCACATGAGCGCATTGCTCATCACAAACCAGCAGATCGCGTCATTGGGATCGGTATCTCGTGCTTGTTGCGCCAAATCGCGCGCTCTCTCCAAGGCCGAAGAATCTGACCACCCGTTCGTATACGAGGCCGTCTCCACAATGGAGAGCAGCGCAAAGGCCCGGGCGAGCTTCGGGTCGATCGCCAGCGCCTGCTGGGCAAGGGCCTTTCCTTCAGTGGTAGCGGCAGGGGTATAACGACCGAGCATATTGCGGGCCCGTAGCAACAAATCGTAAGCCTGAGCATCGACTGTGCGTCGTTCCCTGTTGGGCATTTTTACGTTCTGACCGAGGCGCCCTTCGAGGGACGCCACGATTCTCGTGGTGACCTCATCTTGCAATGCGAAAATGTTGTCCAGGTCTCGATCGAATCGCTCTGCCCATAAGTGGCCGCCGCTCTTGGCATCGATGAGCTGCACGTTGATCCGAACCTTTGTGCCCGCCTTACGAACACTCCCCTCGAGCACATGGCGAACCCCGAGGCGGCGGCCTACTTCCTTCACATCGACGTTCTGCCGTTTGAAAGTAAAGGCCGTATTGCGTGCGATGACGAAGAGGCCCTCGATATTTGACACATCCGTGATGATGTCTTCGGTGATCCCATCGGCGAAATATTCCTGCTCTGGGTCGCCACTCATATTCTGAAAGGGCAAGACAATAATGGAGGGCCTGTCGGGCAGGGGCACGGGCGAGGCAGGAACCGCAGGCGCAGGCGCAGGTACAGGCGAAGGCAGTTCACCAGCGGAGGCCACAGCTGCAGTCCCATCCACGATCTGAAATACCCGCACCGGTGAGCTGATGTTTTTCACCGCCTGCTCACCCAGATCTTGGAGTTGCACCGCGAGCTTCCCCCGCAGCGTGCTCCGCACCGCCTCAGACAAGGTCACGCCCCCGGCGGGGGCGAGCGTCTGCAAGCGTGCCGCGATGTTCACACCATCGCCGTAGACGGTCCCGTCGGTCTTCTCGAGCACGTCGCCGAGATGAATGCCGATGCGAAAACGCATCCGCCGCTCTTCTGGGAACGGCTCCGCGGCCTCGCGCAGCACAGACTGGATTGTTCGCGCAGCCTCGACAGCACCGATGGCCGTATCGAAGACGGCGAGCACCGAGTCCCCGGCCGTGTCGATAATGCGTCCCTGGTGCAAAGCCACCTGCGCGTGAAAGACAGCGCGCGCAGCGTCGAGTGTCGCCACGGTCTCGTGGGCGTCCCCCGCCATCAGCCTCGAATAGCCAACGGCATCCGCCGCCAAAATGGCGAAGAGTCTTTGCTTCAAGGACATGGTCGACATCGCACGCTCCAAGCGACGAACGAAGGTACGGTACCACGATCTATGGGACCACCGTGCTGCGATGTTGTTCCAGAAGTCGAAGCCCTCGTCGATGAGACGTCACGCGAGGCTATGGAATCGGCGCGCTACCCATAGACCTCGCGCGAAGAGCATGAGCCCACAGGTGCCAACGAGATAGACCCACGCGGGCATGACGTCATAGAGACCCACATCGCTGAGGGTCACATCGCCGTCGTGCGCTCCGACCCACGCCGCCACGATGAGCGCGAGGCCGTTGTGCCACAGGTGCAACGTCATGGCGGGGAATACCGAACGCGCACGCAACGTGAGAAGACCTGCCAGGAGGCCGAGCAGCACCGTGGGCAAGGCGCGAAGAAGCGCGCCATGCATGGCCGAAAAAGCGACGCTCGACACCAATACGCCGAGCCATGGTCGGGCGGTGAAGGCCCCGAGAATCGCCCCGCGAAAACATAACTCCTCTGCCACCGCCGGAAGCAAAGCGAGCAGCACGAAGAGCCATGGCGCAGGGAGATGCGCAAGTTCTTGCAGCAGCGACTCGAACATGTGCCGGGTGTCATCGTCGAGCACGAAGAGCGCTCGGCTCAGCCTCTCGGCAACAGCCGCTACGGTCGGTGCCAAGAGCAAGGCACCGAGCCAAGCCATCCCGCTGCCCCTTACAGGCCGGCACAGCCCTAGGGCTACGGCGGGTGTGGTCGAGCGCAGGCCTACGATGAGCAGCGGAAGTCCTACGAAAACGACGAGCTGGGGCACAACGATCGATGCGGCACCCGTGAGGTGGGCACCGAAGCCCGCGACGACGACGAGAGCAGCACTCACGGCCAAAAGCAGAAGGCCCGCGTCGAAGGGTTCGAGGGGGCCAGGTCGACGAAGAGGCAACGAGACGCGGCCCGTAAGAAGTGCTTCGGTAGTGAACGCTCGCGCAGCGAGACCGGTAGTCACGATGACGATGACGGCTGCACCCAGCGTCGCAGCGACGATGAGCGACCACGAAGCGGATCCAGCGAGGACTTCCCGCACGGCAAGCGCAGGCCCGTACACCGGGATGAGCGCCCGTTGCCACGTCGCCTCCACCCCAGGCAGCACCGCTCCTGCCGCTGGCAGGGTCAAGACCAGCAACAGCGGGGTCAGGTAGACCTGGGCTTCCTTGGTGGTGCGCGCGAAGGATGCCGCAGCGAGGAGCAACGCGGCGACGTACAGGCTGAGGGGCACAAGGATTACCGCGAGGGCGACGACGGTCTTCAACCCGAGGGAAGCCTCACCTACTGCGCTGATGGGCGCGAGCCCTGCGGCGAGGGTGACGCCGAAGCCGAGCAGGTTGGCGCTCGCGGCGAGCAGCGCCACCAGAGTGACGACGACAACCTTGCCACAGGCGATGGAGTGTGGATGGATGGGACTCGCCAGCAAGGTGCGCAAAGTCTGTCGTTCGCGTTCACCAACGCTGCTGTCGACAGCGGGGTAGAACGCGCCAAGCACGATCATCATCAGCAAGAGCGGGGCGAGGAGACGACTCAAGACGAAGGCCCCCCGCCGCTCCTCAGGGGCGGTGTCCACGATGTCCACGACACCGTATTCGAGGGGCAACTCAGGGAGCAGTGCCGCCACGCGTTCTCTGACCGCGATGTCACGGGCCTCTTCGATGGCCTGACGCACGCGCTGCCCGGCACTGAGCCCGCGCTCGCTGGCGCCATCGACCTCGATGATCACGGCTGTGTCGAGGGCAGCGCGGTAGGGCGGGGCGGTGCGAACGGTGACGTCAGCCCGAGAAAGGTTTCGCTGCTTGCCCATACCGTACTCAACGGACACACCAGGCAATTTCTGGAGCGCTTGCTCGACCTCTGGCGAGACGGGAGGGATGACGTCGATGTGCAGCAACTGATCTTCCACCTCGCCTTGCCCACGCATCGCGAGGTGCCCTGCCCCGAGCATCAGCAACGGATACAAGAGCGCGGGGACGACGATGAGCAGCACCAAGGTGCGTGCATCACGAACCAGTTCTCGCAGCTCTTTGGCGATGATCAACTTCACATGCGTGGCGTTCATGCGTCGCCGCTCCTCGTGAAGAGTTTGGCGAGGCTGCCGCCGCCGCGAGCACGCATCTGCGCGAGAGCCCCCTCAGCACGCACCCGCCCGGCTTCGAGGAGGATCACGCGGTCGGCCACCTCCTCCACCTCGGCCATCCCGTGGGACGAGAAGAGCACGGCGCGCCCCTGTGCCTTGGCGCGGGTGATGGCATCAAGCACCACGCGCTGAGACGTGACATCGAGGGCGGTCGTGGGCTCATCGAGGATCAGCACCCGCGGCTCGTGCAGCAGCGTCCGCGCCAGGTTCACCCGCTGCAGCTGCCCACTGCTCAGCGCATCGCAGCGACGAGTGCGGAGCGATTCGAGCGAAAACTCTGCGAGCACCTCGCCGATACGTCGTTCGAGCTGCGCCGCGTCGAGACCGAAAAGACCACCAAAGAAACGGAGTTGCTCGACGACACGCAGGCGCCCATACACGGCGGTATCGCCAGCGAGGAACCCAAGGTGACGTCGCGGACTGCCACCCTCCTGGTGCGCTACCTCGCCGTCGATGCGAGCCTCGCCGACATCAGGGACGATCAGCCCCGCGAGGAGCGACAGGAGCGTGCTCTTCCCAGCGCCATTCGGTCCGATGAGCGCCACCACCTCGCCTGGCTGTACGCTGATACTAACCTCATCAATGGCGACGACGTCACCGTAGCGCTTTGGTAGGTTCTGACCGACGAGGCTCACGACTTGTTCTCCGAGCGCGCAATGCGAGGGAAACTAACGGCCGCGGAGACATGGCGCCACGATGCACGTCGCGCGGCGACGACGGGTGCCATGATGGTGAGGTACCGCGGCGTGGAGGGACGCGCGGTAGTCATGAAGACGACATGCGCCTACGTTACGCGACCTCGTCGAGCGAAGGAAATGCAGTGAGCAACTCTGTGGCGCAAAAAGCGATATAGTTGTCGTTTCCCCAACGAGCCGGGGGGCGGAGGTAGAGGAATGTCGAGCCCGGTGAACCCTCGGTCCCCTTCCCAAAGCTCTGCCGCGAGCCGCGCGGGGCCAACGACACCGAATCGCGAGCCGATGGACGCCGACAGGGCGGCCGCGGTCACCGGGCAGGCGATCGGGGTGGCCCGCGCCCCCGCGGATCTGTTGGTGCTCGGCCAGACCCACACCGAGGCGGGACGCGCCAAACTCGGGTACTGGGACCTCCCCGAGGGGGCCGCCACCAGAGGGCAGGTCGCGCTGCGCAACACGACCACGTCACGGGTGGCAGGCGCCGCAGGGGCGATGGCCAGCGTGGCGCAGCTGCCGGGGGCCGCGTACACGGCCCAGCGTGACGTGAGGCGCGCGGTGAGAGAGCCGACGCGCGAGAACGTCGCAGGCGCGGTCGGCTCCTCTGTCTCCCTCGTGGGTACTGCTGCCGGTGCCACCAAGGGAGTGCTGAACACCACCGCGATGGTGCAGACAGAGCGTTCGGCACGCCGGGCAGCGGCTGAGGCTTTTCGCGCAGCGGTACCTGGTGCCTCCACCGAGGCGACGAGAGCTGCCGCGCAACAGGCCACGGCGTCGGCCCTCCGCGGCGAGTCGGCGCGGCTCGCCGGTAGCGCCGCGGAGAGCGGCGCGCGGGCGCAGATGCGCGGCGCGGGCCAGAGCGTGGCGCAGGGCGCGGGCCCGGCGCAGCGTGCGGCGGCGCGAGAGATGCTGCGGCAAGGGGGCAAGGCGTCGGGGCAGGCCGCGGTGCGCGCTGCAACACGCGCGGGTACGGGAGCTGTGGCGCGGGCCGCGGCGCGGTTCACTCCCGGGCTCAACATCGCCATGGCCGCCGCCGACACCGCCGCTTCAGCGGCGACGTGGGCGAACCCTAAAGCCAGCACAGCGAAGAAGGTCATGAGCTCGATCACTGCGGTGGGCTCTGTTGCAGCGGCCACCAACATTCCCATCGTCAGCCAAGTGGGCGCAGGCGTCTCACTCCTCAGCGGTGTCGTCGGCGGGTTTCTGCGATAGCGATTTGGCTGTGGGTGCACGCTGTGAAGACGACCGTGAGCCCTCCCTCTCCTGGGCTGGGTTCGTTGGGAACTGGGTCCAGCGACGAGAGAATGTGGAGACAAGTACCCATGGCCAAGCATCCACGCCAGGGAAATCCCGAGCCCCCGAGTTCACCGCGTCCCCGGGGTCTTTCGGCGCGAGAGACGCAGATGCGCGGTCATCTGCTCGCACAGCCAGCAACGGCCGCGCTGACCCACGAGCCCGTGCTTCTTCCCGCGGTGAGGGCCCCGTCCCTCGAGGGCCTGGTCATCCGCCTGCCTCCCCTCGCCCCGCTCACCCCTGAGGAAGTACATGCTCGTTATGTCGAGCTCGCGCGATCGGCCTCGCCACGTCGGGAGCGTCAGCCCGGCGAACGGGTGGCCGCCGGTGACGACGTGCGGGTCGACCTCCTAGGGTACTCTGATGGGCGCCTTATCCCATTCAGTCTTCGTGAAGACGTCACCCTCACCGCCGCGCCAATCCCGGCCTTGCCCGCGTTCGGCGAGGCGCTCGTGGGGCTCGAGGTCGGCAAGAGCGCTGTGATCGACCTCGAGCTTCCCGGGGACTACCCTGTGGCTGAGCTGCGCGGGCGACCTGCTCGCTTTCTGCTCGACGTGCATGCAGCCACCGAGGTGACGTTGCTTCCGCTCGAGAGCGCGGCCCTGTGCGCGGCCCTTTGTCGTGGCGAGCGCCTTCACGACATCATGGAGCAGATAGCCACCGAGCTGATCGCTGAGCGCGAGGAGGAACGGCTCGCAGAGGCGGAGCAGCGGGTGCTCGACGAGCTGGCAATGCGCCTCGAGGTAGAGCTGCCCGATCGCCTCATCGATGAGGAACTTCGTCGTCGCTGGGCAGAGCAGGAACGGAAGGTTGCGCTGCGCAAGGGCTTCTCCCAAGAGGAGCAAGACGAATCTCTGGCGGGTTGGAAGTCAGACCCGGCGACCCGAGAGGAGGTGCGCCGGCAGCTGCGAGCGAGCCTCGCCCTCAAAGCCATCGTCGACGAACAACGCCTGTCGCTGAGTGCCGAGTCGCTGGAGCTGCTGATCGCTCCCACCGCTACGCTCTTGGGAATCGACGAGAAAGAGGTCAGCGCCGTGTTGCGACAGTCTTCGGGCAACGCCGATCTCATCGCCGACACCGCACTGCGGCTCCTCGCCATCGAATACATCATGGCGAGAGCGAGTTTCGTACTCGACGACGGGTAGATGGGTACGAACCTGCGACGCTTTTGCAGCCCTGGCGGAACAGCGTTGGGCGATCGAGACACCATCGACCCGAAAGGCACGACCAAGGCAGACTCATGCGATGACATCACCGAGTCCGCCTCTCGTCACTCTGTACCACGTCCTGCCCTCGAACTGTTCGCAGAAGGTCAGGCTCGTGCTCGCAGAGAAGGGGGTGGCCTACGACGGACGCAGTGTGAACATCGGGCCTGCCATGGAGAATTACGAGCCTTGGTATGTGCGGCTCAATCCGAAGGCGGTGGTACCTACCCTCGTGCACGGGGAACGTGTGGTGACCGACTCTGCGCGCATCATTCGTTATGTGGACGACAACTTCGAGGGTCCGGCCTTGATGCCGAGCGATCCGACGCTGCGTACCGAGGTGGAAGCCTTCATTGACCGCTGCGATCGCCTCGATGTGCGCGCGCTGACCTACGGCAACGACAAGGCTCCGAAGACTCTTCTCCACCGAGCGATAGGCATGCGGGTGCGGCGCCTCGAGAAACACCTGCGCCGCAACCCTGCCCTAGCCTTTGCCTATCGCGCGAAGATCGAGGACGTGAAGCGCTGGCGCGCAGACATCATCGACGCTGCACGCGTGGCTGAGGTGCGGCGTGATGCTGAAGCCGACCTGAACGCGATGGAGTCGATGCTGCGGGATGGCCGGCTTTTTTTGGTGGGTGATCACTATTCTCTGGCCGACGTGATGGGCACAATTCACGTCGCGAGGATCCGCTCGAGCTGCCGCTCTCTGCTCCATGGGCGTGAAAGGGTGAACCAATGGTACGAGCGCATGCGCGCGCGCCCGAGCTTTGCACAAGCCGACCTCATCGATCGTCTTGAGCCCAAAGTCATGGCGCGGATCTTTGCCGAGGTCGTTGCGCCATGGGCGCTACCCCGCTTGGCGGCGGCGGCAATGATAACGGTACTCGTGGTGTCCGCAGTCCTGAGACTGAGCCGGTGAGTCCACCTGCCTGACTCCAAAGTGCCGAAGGTCAACGAAATATATAGGCACCGCGACATTTCGCCACCTCGCTCATACCGACCCGTCGTGTAGAGAGGGGCGATGGGAAGCGCCTCAAGGCGAGCAGCAATTGCTTTCATTTCGCTCCTGGGGCTTCTGCCTGCAGGCATGGCAAGGGCTCATCATCCCGCACCTACCTCCCAATCCCTTTCTGGCCCGAGCGCCATACAGCCGGGAGTGCCCACCACCTTTGTAGGCCTTGAGTTGGGGGCCGCAGAGCTGCCGAGCAACCCTCTCCTCATGCCGGCGCTTGAAGTCGGCGCGGGGCTGGGCTCCTTTCAAATGAAGGGTCGACTGCCCGGCCGCCTCAACATTGTGGACCTCGGGGCAGCACTCGAACCAGCAAGCCTCTCAGCGTCATGGGCACAAAACGCGAGCACAATGTCCGGCCTGTGGTTTGCATTTGGCTTGTGCCAACGTTTCCCCACATGGACTTTTGCTGGCGAGCCCGACTCGTACCCCGCCCGCAGGGCGCACCTGACGTTTGGTACCGATGGCATCTTCGTATGGGGTATTCGCACCAAGCGCCATCCACTCGATCTCGCTTCCGTCACGACCGCGGGAATCGACTATGGTGCGCCGCTCGCGACACAGGTAAGTCAGTCATTGTCGAATTATGTGCGACTCAGCGGCTCGCTGCAGCTTGGACTTTCCTCAAGCCTCTCCATCCGTTCCTCGCTGCGCGGAGACCCCACACCACGCGTCGCTGCGGCGTTTTCCCCGTCCATCGTTCTCCAGCCGCTCTCCGGCGTGCTCATCGAGCTGTATGTGACATCGACGTCGACAGCGGAATCCTTATCTTCGCCGTGGGGCGGTGTGCGGATGATCGCGCTTCCACAGATTCTCTCTCCTGCTCGAGGACCGTGATGGTGCGCTTGGTCAGATTCTTTCTCGTCGTTTCGTCACTCGCTCTCTCTCTGCTCGGCTGCGGACCAGGAGAACTTGGCGATCCG
>JBMTAX010000082.1:0-9133 GCA_049429145.1 Myxococcota bacterium | reverse complement strand
TCCGCGTGACGGTGCCGTCTCCAGAGGATGGCCCAGATGTCTATGAAGTCTTGCTGCAGTCTCGTCCGTGCTCCGCCGTAAACGATGCCGGGCTCGAGGATGATGTCGTCGATGCAGGTGCTCCATTCGACCCAGGTACCGAGGGAGCCGAAAGGGTTGCGGCGGACAGCGTCTGTGGGGCCCCTGGTGACTTCATACAGACCGTGCACCGTAGCGAGGAGATTGCACTTACGGGCCTCGAGAACGGAGTGACCTACGAGCTCCGCGCTCTCTTGCGTGATGATTTCGCAAACGTGAGCGCCCCGAGTGAGACTGTTCTCGTCACGCCCACGAGCGGCCTCGGGCCCATGGACCTCTACAACGGAGCGGGCTCGCCACTCTCCGTCGCTCCCTCGTGCGGAATGGTCTCGAGCGCTCCGCATTCGCTGTGGATCCTCGCTGCACTCTGCGCATTGGGCCGTTCGATTCGCAGGCGAAAGAGCCTGCGCCGATGTGGCCCGAGGCCAGTCGTCGTCACTCTCTTCGCGCTCGGCAACGCGTTCATCACGCCCACATCGGTGCGCGCGCAATCTACCGGAGGCGTCACGCTCTCGATGTACGGGGGCCCCAATCGGCCTGCCATCGACCAGGAACTCACCACAACCGGCAATGTCTTCCCCGTTTATGGCTGTTTCTTCGACGACCAATCCATGACGGAACTCGGATTGGGCCTCGGCTACCGAGTTTTCGATGCCTTTGGGACTCTCGAAGTGGGATTTGCGCTCTCTGGCTCTCAGGCACGGGGGAATGCTCTCGCGCCCGCCGCAGTTCCCCTCACGCAATGCGGCGAGAAGAGCAGCGATTCCGTCGAACTCACGCTGCTGAAACTTGCGCCTCAATTGACCTACCGCTTCGATCCGCTGTTGGACCTCGCGGCATTCACACTCGTTCCCTACGGACGCGTGGGGGGCGTCGCTGCCGGGTATGCCTTCACCACCAATGGCACCTTCGATGCAGTCAGCAGTGCGGCGCAGAACCCTCTTGGTGTGGTGTTCGGTTGGGAGGCCGCAGGGGGGGTGATGCTCGCTCTCGACTTCTGGGACTACCTCGACCCCTTCTCCCGATGGGGGACGAGGCGCGCCCGCGCGAGTGGCCTGTATGACCACGCGTTCCTCTATGGTGAGGCGCTATGGCAGCCCCTCGATAATTTCGGGGCGCCATCGCTGCGGTTGTCACCCCAAGACCCCTTGGGAGGAAGCGGAATGCCATGGACGCTACGTATCGGGGTGGCCATGGAGCTGCTGTGAAAGCTGGCTCCGCCGATGGGCTCGTGGGTCTGGTGCTGCTCCTGCCCGTCGTGGCTGCCCTCTGCTTTTCTGGGCTGCGATTTGTCCAGGAGGCTGATGATGTTCCTGCGGACAGGGCCTACGAAGTCGCCAATGACACGATCGAATCTTGGGGGTTTTCCTTACCGCACGACGCCGTAGCGGTGCTGCCAGCGTGGTCCTTGCGCGCTCATCGCTTCCTCCGCCATCTAGAGCCCCTCTCGGGAGATGTCCTCGCGGAGAGGCCCCTTGACCGGGTGGCACGGCTCTTTGTGCTCGTCGAGCCCGACGGTGAGGATGCATTTGCTGCCTTGCTCGCGCGCCTCGGTGCGCCCGCTGCCCAGCACCACATCGAGAATCTCACCCTCTATCGGTTCGACCTCCGGGGCCCGTTCGTCGCCTTCGACCTCACTGAGGCACTCGCAGAAGCCGAGGTGGCGCTCGAACGCAGTTCTGGCGATGTGCTCCCCTGTGACCTCCGGACCGCTGCGGGAGTGTCCTGCAACGGTGCACCCACCTGGCAGCGGGTGACCCGTGAGCACCTCCTCCTCACCGAGAACGGCCAGCGTGCTCTGTGGGCTCATCCGCCCCCCGCGGGTGAGACACTCGTGCTCCGCTGGCGGGATACGCCACCTGCTCGTGAGCTGGTCTTCTCCGCAGGCTTCACCCGCAAAGGTGCTGGCGGCGCCGTTGCTCCCGTGATGGTGGACCTCAGCGTAGGCGGCACGCCGGTTGCGTCGCTGCAGTTTCCTCCTCGATTCGCCTTTACCACCCATCGGATCGCGCTGCCGCTACAGGCGCAACTCGGGGGGGAATTTCAGATGCGCGTTCGCACCGAGAACAATGAAAAGAGTCATTGGGCTTTCGACGCATTCCTAAGCCGAGGCGGTGCTCCATGACCGAATGGAATCAGGCGGAGCAGCTGAAAGAACCGATTCGTGTCGCAGGCGGCGGGTGGCCGGACCGTGGCGTTGCCATCGCGCTTTTTCTCGGTACCGTGGTGCTCGTCGGACTGACCGCTGAAGATATCGGCTACACCCGTGACGAGGGGTACTATTTCAAGGCCGGCGAACTTTATTGGGGCTGGTTCCGCGAACTCGGTCGATCATTTGCGCAATTCGAGTGGTCGAGACCCTTCACCAAGGCGGTGATCGATTCGCACCTCTCCTATAATCCTGAGCATCCCGTTCTGGTGAAGTTTGGACTCGCGCTTTCTTTCGGGTTGCTCAAGGAGACCTTCGGAGTTTTCGAAAATGCAGGAACTGCATTTCGATTTCCAGCGTGGCTCTTCGCGGGTTTCAGTGTTGCCATCGTGTTCCGACTGGCGCGCGAGTTTCTGCCCATACGCTCCTCGGTGTTCGCAGCACTTCTTTGGCTCTCCCTTCCCCGGGCCTTCTGGCACATGCATCTCGCTTGCTTTGATATTCCCGTAGTGGCTGCACACACCTGGTTGGTTCTTGCCTATTGGCGCGGTCGCCGGACGGTTGGAGGAGCCATCGTTGTTGGAGTTGTTTTTGGACTTGCCGCAGCCGTGAAGCACAATGTCTTGCTGGCGCCCGCGTTCTTCGTGTTGCATTGGTTGTTGACCGAGGCGCCGCTTCCGAAAGCGAACGCAACCGGGCTCTCATTTCCACCGATTCCGCTCGTATTCATCTCGATGGCCTTGCTCGGACCCTTGGTGTTCTTGCTGCACTGGCCTTACCTCTGGCCAGATCCGATTTTCCGCTATGGCAGCTACCTTGGATTTCACCTACAGCACGAGCACTACCCCATTCTCTATTTCGGGGACTTACTCACGCAGCCACCCTTTCCTATATCTTTTCCCTTCGTCATGTCAGCGGTGACGTTACCCGTGCCTGCCCTGGTGATGATCGTACTGGGAGCTCTGTTGGCAGCGGTGCTAAGCATTCGCTTTCTCGCTCAACGAGTCCAAAGACTCCCAGCGAGCGAATTGAGTCTCGTGAGGCTTGGCACGGATGCGAGAGAGCCTAGCGCGAGCGCTGCCATACTCCTGCTGCTCCAAGCGGCATTCCCTTTCGTGCTTATCGCGCTTCCGTCTTCACCCATCTTCGGGGGGACGAAGCATTGGATGAATGCGCTCCCCTTTCTCTGTGTTCTCGCTGCCTTTGCCATGGAGGAAGGCATTCAACGCCTCGCGCGAGCAGTCACACGGCTCAGCTACAAGCAATGGAACGTCGTTGCGACATGCCTCAGTCTGGCGATTTGCGTCCCCGGTGTACTCATTACGGTCCGCTCCCACCCCTATGGACTTGCGTCCTACAATGAGCTCATCGGGTTCGCGCGTGGGGCTGCAAATATAGGCATGCAGCGAAGTTTCTGGGGTTATGAGAGCCGGTTGGCTTTGCCGATCGTCAATCGACGGACCGAGCAGGGTGGCCGCATTCACTTCGGCGATACCAACTATGATGATTGGCGATTTTATCGCCGGGATGGCCTCCTGCGAGAAGATCTTCAGTGGTCGCCACGGGTACGTGGTTCGCACGTCGCAGCAGTTCAGCCCCAAGGGGAGTTCAAAGAGCAGTGGATGGACGTGCTCAATGAATGGAAGCGCTTCGGCCCCGATGAGGTCTTGCATATCGATGGGGTCCCTTTGCTGACCCTTACCTTTCGACCCGAACAACAATGAACGATGAGCATCCCGACCCGGAGGAATCTCTTGACCCAACGTCCTCCTCCTACGAGGACGCGAAGTCACTGCGCGCACGAGGCGAGCATGCGTCAGCGGCGGAGCTGCTCCTTCGCATCGGGTATGCCGGTGAAGCGGCCGCTTTATTCGAGCAGCTGTTCGATGATGCGCGAGCGCTGGATGCCTATGACGCTGCGGGCGATGTTCTGGGTGCGCTCCGCGTAGCCATCCGTCGCGGGGATTAGAAAGAACTGCAGAGACGGCTACGGGTTGTCCTGCAGCATTCTTTGGTGCCGCCGGCGGTTGCGCTACTAGAGCGAACTTCTCAATCGGCGGCGCTGGCCTGGCTCTATGAGATGACTGGAGAGCTTGAGTTGGCTGCGCGCCATTATCGAGAAGCCGTTCGTCCCATGGAGGCTGCCCGTGTACTTGAGCAATGTGGTCGTCTTCGCGAGGCCGGTGAGGAGTACGAGCGAGCATTACGGGTTGATGGAGGAAATGCCAGAGCTCACCAAAGACTCGGCCATATTCTAGCCCGTTTCTCGCGCTATGAAGATGCGATCGCCCATTCCCAGCATGCAGTGCAGCAGGCCGATAATCCTGATGAGATGATCTGCGCCGTATCAACAGTGCTTATTTTGTCTTTTTTGGGGCTCGGCTTTTCCACCGCTGCACAAGTTGTATTCATGAAATGGCGAGATGCTGCGGCGAAGCTCGCTGCGCCCTGTCCGGCCAGTCTCGATGAGTTCTTGTCGAGCGACCAGGCCCAGGCTTTTGCGGCATTGCTACGAAGGACGTCGACACCCGTCGAGGCGCCTTCCCAAATCGAGGGTGGAACCAGCGGGTTGGAACGCACAGCAGGTGCGTTCTCTGACTCACAAACAGAGGTGCTGCTGTCAGGTCGCTACTTGCTTGGCGAAGCAATCGGCGGAGGCGGCGTAGGACAGGTCTTCAGGGCTTTTGACGGCTTGCTCGAGCGAAGTGTCGCAGTAAAGGTTTTCGGTGCCAATTCACTTGGGGCAGAAGCTGTACGTCGTTATGCCCTCGAGTTAGGGGCAGTGTCCTCATTACAGCATCCGTCCATCGCATCGCTGGTGGAGATCAATCTCCCCAGCGGCTATCTCGTCACCGAATGGATTGAAGGAGATTCTGTCGAGGACGCTCTTCGCACAGGGCGGGGGAATCGTTGGGGGGTCGCTATGGGGAAGGCGGTGCTCGATACACTCGCTGCAACCCATCGGGCGGGCTTGGTGCATGGGGCGCTCAAACCCACAAATATTCTGCTATTGCCGTCGGGGGGGGTGACGCTCCTCGATTTCGCAGCACATCACCTGCAATCTCTCAGAACCACCGAGACCGGGGGACTCGCGAATTCCTGGGCATACCTGTCGCCTGCGCAGCTCCTTGGACGCAAAGCTTCTGCGCAGGATGACTTATATGCTCTGGCCGCCGTGCTTTATCGAGTGCTCACTGGACGGCCACCTTTTCTCGCTGTGGGGGATGACCGATCCACCGCACCGCCCGCGCCCTCATCGCTGCAACCAGAACTCCCTGGTGCCTGGGATGAGTTCTTGCTGCGGGGACTCGCAGGGGCGCCCGAGGAGCGGTTCGCCGATGCTCCCTCGATGGCTGCTGCACTCCCGTCGTTGCCCGCCAGCGTCACCCTCCCCGAGGTCCCTGATGGCACACCCGACCGGACGAAGCCATCTAGAGAGGGACACCCGCGTTATCGCCACGCAAGTACGAGGCATTCGCGGGAAGCCGCCACCGATACCTACGAAGGAATAGACGAAAGCCTTGAGCGCCCAGTGTGGATTATCGAGACGCGGGATAGCGCCGCGGTCGAGGCGTTCTTGGTGTGCGCCCGTATCCCTCGGGGAGTGCAGCCCGTGTACGACGTCATTCCAGCGGAGGGGAGGGTGATCCTTGCACGCGATACCACGGCACCGGTCTTTCCTCGGAGTCAATGGCGAGAGGTGCCACAGCACCTCGTCAGGGACCTAACCGCCGTCGCTGAGGCCATCGAGCAGCTCCATGCTGCTGGTTACGCTTTGGGAGGATTCCCCTTCGAGCGTGCGCTCGGGCAGTTCGGGCCTAGGCTTGCTCTCGCTCCAGCACCGCTGCCTATAAAACATTCGCTCGCTTCGAGTGCTGCCGACGCTGCGAGCTTTGGGCGGTTGATAGAGGGGGTATTCGAACTCCCGCCCGGCGATTCCGAGTCCGCGCTGCGAAGACTCGTGGAACACCTCGCCGATGCAAACGCCATTGAGGCCGAAGGCAAAACAAAGCTCATGATGCTCATCGGATCTGAGGAACGCGCGAGCGTGGTACTACAAGAACTTTCTGTGAACTTGGTTGCCAGTGGCAGGTCGAGGGTGATGCGGCGGTTGGCGGTGAATATTCTTCGTGATTCTGGCCCCAGGGCCTAGTTTTCCGGAGTGGGAGTGAGGAGTGGGCCGTCGGGATGAGTGAGAGCCAGGTACTGACACGCGTGAAGGCGAAATTTGCTGGTCTTATTCCGCCAGGCGCTTTTCAATGGAATGACGATGCCGCGTTATTGCCTGCCCCTTCACCAAGTGCATCGCGAGTGGTGTCTGTCGACCAGATGATCGAGGGTATCCATTTTCTCGCACGGAGCGGCCTCGACAGCGCTGGGTGGCGGCTGGTGGTCCGCAATCTGTCGGACCTCGCAGCGATGGGCGCGCATCCTGTGGGGATGTTGTGGACGCTCTCTCTACCGGTGACGTGGCTCGATGACGACGCTGCAATGCTTGATGCCTTCCTTACCGGCGCTGCCCGAGCGGCTCACGACTATGGTGTCCCTCTCTTCGGCGGTGACCTCTCGCACAGCTTCGGGGGGTTCCATGCGACGCTGACGATCTTTGGTGATGTAAGCGGTAATCCATTGCGTCGCAGCGGTGCTCGTGTCGGTGACCTCGTGGCCATCAGTCGCCCCGTGGGGTGGAGCCAACTGGGACTGGAAGTGGTGCTACACCGCGGGGGCCAAGCGCGAAGCCGGGCTCTGCGTGAGCGTGCCAAACGTGCCCACCTCTGGCCCCGGCCGGAGCTAGAAGTCGGCACTTCGCTTGTCGATGTCGCGAGTGCGTGCCTCGATATCAGTGACGGGCTCGCGCGCGACGCTTCGAGGCTTGCCGATGCCTCTGGGGTGGCGCTGCTGCTCGACGAGGAGGGGCTGATGCAGGGGGCTCCCTCCGTCGGTGGGTACCCCGCGTCCCTCGAGCGTGTTCTCTCCAGTGGTGACGAATACGCCCTTCTCTTTACGCTGCCCCCCGAACGGTCCCTTCCTCGCGGGGCTCAGCTCATCGGTTGTGTAGAGGCCGGCCAGGGTGTGTACGTCCACACGCGAGGTGTGCTTCGTCCGGTGCAGCCCGAACATGGATTCGATCACTTTTCAAGTAGCTGATTGCAACGGCGCCAGAAACTCGACGTCGCCCCCTCGTCCTGCCTAGCCTGCTTCTCCCGAGCCGACTCGGGTTCTCTGGAGCGACCAGTGGACAGGAACCGCCTCGCGGCGAAAATTCTACTGCTCAATGTGGCCGTCGCCACGCTCGCCACGTTGTTGCACGGGGCCTTTCTCTGGCTTCGGCTCGATGTCTGGATGTCATTGCTTCTCTTCGGTCTGGCGTTGAGTACCGCGCTTGCGCTCGTCGCAGTCTCGACCCGCCGCCTAGCGGTTCGCTTCCGCTCTCTCTACGAGACAACGTCCCAAATCTCCCAAGGGGACTTGAGTCCCCTCGTACACTTTGAAGCTCGTGGTCCGGCGCGTGACGAGGTCGACAGCCTTGCGGAGGCAATCCACCATATGTTGGAGAACCTGCGTGAGTTGGTCAGTCATTTGCAGCGGACCGCTCGGGCAGTTGCGGAGAGCGCTAATACGCTCTCTGCTGGTGCAGAGGACGTATCGACATCCAATAATGACGTCGTGAAGTCGATCCACAATGTTGCCCGTAGTGCCGAACTACAATCAGAGTTGGTGTCGAGAGCCAAGGACCTCATGGGTCAGATAGCCGCCGGGATCGACAAGAGTGCTGTCGCCGCTGGCGATGCAGCCCAGGCTGTCGCGGCCACGCACAGGGCCGCCAGAGCGGGTACTGATTCCGCGAACCTCGCAGTGGAGAAATTACATCACGTTTTCGAACGAGTCGAGAACGCCAGCGAACGCGTCTACGCATTTGGTGAGAAAAGCCAGGCAATCGGTAAGATTGTCGACGTGATTACGCAGATAAGTCAGCGAACGAACTTGTTGGCACTAAACGCCACCATTGAGGCGGCGCGGGCCGGGGAGTACGGCCGGGGCTTCGCGGTCGTTGCCGACGAGGTAAGGAAGCTCGCAGAGTCGTCCGGGCGATCCGCAGAGCAGATCACTCATCTGCTGTCCGACTTGCGGGATGATGCCGATGCCGCGGTCGGTGGGATGAAAGAATCCACCCAGGATTTGGAATCGAATCGTGGCGATCTCGCCAGTATCATTCAGAGCCTGGATGGTATTGTTCGATCAGCCCTTCAGGGGGCGGAGAAGGCCGACCAAATCGCAGTGTCGTCGTCGGGGCAGCTGCTGGGTGCACAGGAAATGGTGCAAGCGATCGAACACCTCTCGGACCTTGCACAACAGAACGCACGCAGCACGGACGAAGTGCAACGCTCTACGACAGAACAGGCGAGGGTGATGGAGAGGTTGCGCACCTCTGCATTAGAACTCTCGAACATATCGCTGGAACTCGAACAAATCGTGAGTCGCTTTCGGGTCCGCGGGGCCCGCGATATTCACCAGATGGTGACGAGATGAGCGACGCGGAAGTCACCATGCCGCCACGTCCAACCTTGACGGTATTCTTCCGATCAGGCGGAGAGCGATATTCCTTGCCTGCGAGTGCGATCCACAAGGTTGCTGATGTCGAATATGTGCATCGCCTCGCGGGTCTACCTGCTGGTGTGCTGGGGATTTCGCATCACCATGGGCACGTGGTGACCGTCATCGAACTGGAGGGAGCCCTGTTGGGAGAACTTCCCTCCAAAACCAGGTTGAGTCCGCGCTTGCTGGTCCTGGAACAGCCAGCCAAGCACTTGGCGCTCATGGTCGATGTCGTGGAGGAGATCCGTGAGTTCAGGCCCGTGGCCGCTCCGTCGCATGATTCGCTTTGGGGAGAAGAATCCCACGAGG
>JBMTAX010000081.1:0-9361 GCA_049429145.1 Myxococcota bacterium | reverse complement strand
TTAGAAGCGTCGATTTGCCAGCGCCGTTCACTCCCATCACGCACCAGCGCTCACCACGCCGCACGAGAAGGTCGAGGTCTTCGTAGATGATCCTCTCGCCATAGCGCTTGCTGGCATTGTCGAGCTTGACTACCTCGTCCCCGGAGCGGGGCGGCTTGCGAAAATCGAAGGACTGTGGAGCCCGCCGCTTCGGGGGTTCGAGCAGATCGATTTTTTCCAGCTTCTTGACCCGTGATTGTACCTGTGCCGCGTGACTCGCTCGCGCCTTGAAACGCTCAATGAACGCGCGGGACTTCGCCAGCATCGCCTGCTGGCGGGCATATTGAGCTTCGGCCTGAGCGAGGGCGAGCGCGCGTTGTCGCTCGTAAAAGTCGTAATCCCCCGCGTAATCCTGCAGCTCGCCGCCATCGATTTCGACAATCCGGGTCACCAGCCGATTGAGGAACTCTCGATCGTGGGAGGTGATGATCAATGCCCCTGCATAGTCTTTCAGGAACCGCTCGAGCCAGATGATCGATTCGAGATCGAGGTGGTTCGTGGGTTCGTCGAGCAGAAGAAGCTCGGGGCGCATCAGGAGAATGCGGGCGAGGGCGACACGCATTTTCCAGCCACCTGAGAGTGCGCCAACATCGCCACTGACCACCGCCGGAGAAAACCCGAGGCCCGCGAGGATGTCACGGGCTCGCGCCTCCAAGGCGTAGCCACCGAGCTCATCGAAGCGGCTCTGTACCACCCCAAAGCGTTCGACGAGCCGGTCGAGCTCATCGGCGCGGTCGGGGTCGGCCAGCGCCTGTTCGAGCTCATGGAGCTCCTTGCCTAGCGCTGAGACTTCTCCCGCGCCAGCCAATGTCTCGTCGAGGACGCTGCGTCCGCTCATCTCGCCGACGTTTTGGTCGAAGTAACCGACTGTAACACCGCGATCGACGACGACCTGGCCAGCGTCTGGTGGCTCCTCTCCCACGATCAGGCGAAAGATAGTCGATTTGCCCGCCCCATTCGGGCCCACGAGGCCGATCTTCTCGCCAGCGAAGACGGCCATAGAGGCCTCCAGGAACAAAATCTGACGACCGTGCTGTTTGGATACGCTGTCGAGACGGAGCATGACGGACCTCAATGAGGAGGGCTGGGTAACGGACGCTGGCGCGCTTGGCGAGCCCCGAAAGTGCATTCCTGCCCCATAGTCCATCCGCTACTTCGTGGTACCCCTGTGCCATGGCCATCGATCGCTTCGCGCTCTACGAACGCGCTGTGCAGTGCCCTGAACACGAGGTACGGCTCTTCGAACGTGTCTTTCGCGCACGTCGTGGTTACACCCCCACATTGTTGCGTGAGGACTTCGCCGGGACGGGAGCGGTCGCAGCTGCCTGGGTCGCCTCGGCCCCTGACCGCATCGCTTTCGCCGTCGACCACGAGGAATGCTGCCTCGCATGGGGGCGAGACCGCCACGGTGAGCTTCTCTCTCGGGAGGAAAGAGGGCGACTCTCTTACGTTTGTGCCGACGTCCGCAGCCTTGCTCAGCAACCCGTGGACATCATCGCTGCAGAGAACTTCTCATGGTGCGTGTTCCACGAGCGAGCCAGCTTGCGCACCTATCTGGAGGTCGCGCACGCGAATCTCACCTCCGAGGGCGCGCTTTTCCTCGATGTACAAGGCGGTCCCGCCACTCAAAGAGAGGGCGTCACCGAGGAGCGGCAGTTCGATGATTTTGTGATGCGCTGGCAACATGAGCGATTCGATCCGCTAACGCACCGCGTCCGATTTCGCATGCACTTCCGTCAAGGAGACAAGGTGCTTGAGGATGCCTTCCTCTACGACTGGCGCCTCTGGACTTTGCCGGAGGTCACAGAACTCTGTTACGAGGCCGGGTTTTCCGTCGTCGAAGTGTGGTGGCAAGATGATAGGGCGCGCAGCGCAGGGCAGTATCGCAAGATAACAGAGGCGCCCGCAGCCGAACTCTGGGTTGCCTATGTCGTCGCGTTCCGCTGAGTGCTTCGAGAGGGCTCGCTGTGCGCGCACCCACGTCGCGTCTGTTGTTGGGCGGACCGGGATCGGGCGGGCGACGGATACAACGTGACCAGGATTGTCCTGTACACCCTTCCCGACATAGAGCCGCTCCTGGTGTTTCCCTGCTGCCCTCGAGGGACCTGATGCGACCTGACCCGACTTCGGTGCACCTGTTCTGCCGACTCCGCGGTGACTTCGGCTCGAATGCTTTTGGCATGACATCGCTTTCGTTCCTCGTCTTCGCCCTGCTGCCGTGGCTATCCGTCGCTTGTGTGAACGACCTCAGCGAGGCAGACGCCGATTTGGCGTTGCGGGTTCCCGAGGATGATCTCGAGTCGCTGACGCCTACCTGCGGCGCGGGGATGTATGTATCGGGAATCGATGTTTCCGAGATGCAGGGGCAAATCGATTGGGTCAAGGTGAAAAGCGATGGAATCGCCTTTGCCTATCTTCGCGTTGCCGACGGTCTCGATTTTGTCGACCTGCAATTTGCGGAGAATTGGCGCGGCGCCAAGAATGCGAATGTACTGCGCGGACCCTATCACTTTTTTCGTCCTTCCGAGGACGCCGTGGCCCAGGCGGAGATCTTCCTTGAAACGGTCGGGTCCCTCGAGCCTGGAGATTTGCCCCCTGTGCTCGACCTCGAAGCCACCGACGGGAAATCACCGGGGATCGTGAGCGCAGGCGCGAAGGTTTGGCTCGATATTGTGGAGCAGCGGCTTGGGGTTCGACCCCTGCTGTATGTCGGTCCCTATTTCTGGCGCGACCAGATGGGGGCGCCAGCTTGGGGAAGAGACTATGCGCTTTGGATCGCGCACTGGACGTCAGGATGCCCCTCGGTGCCCCTTCCTTTCACAAGCTGGCATTTCCATCAGCGCACTGCGAGAGGCCGGGTGAATGGGATCCAGGGTGACGTCGACATGAACCGATTCAACGGCACGGCGGCTGCATTGGCAGCGATGGCCGTGCAGCATAGGTATGACGCGTCCACTGCGGACGGTGTCACATCGACATCGACGCAGGGCGGGGAGCCAGGTGGTTCGTGTGCCAGTGGCTGCATCTGGTCGACGTGGGCCGTGAGCCAAGGCCTGCAGGCCTCGACCCATACCTGTGCCGGCACGCCATGCGTGTGCGTCGTCGAGGGTGATGCGGGGCAGCAGTGTAGCCCTGGGTCGAGCAGCCAGAACGGCACGGCGTCATTTCAATTTCTGAGGCCTACGCCGGGTTCCGTAGAGCCGAATCCAGTGTCGTTCCATTTCGCTGGCGCAAATCTCGGTCGGATCGACGTCTCTGCCGATGGCTGGGAGATCCTTTCCTTCACGCCCTCGTCTTCGGGCTGGGCGCACAGTTACACATTTGCGAATTTGGGGGTGCGTACCGTTCGCGCGAGCGCCTACGACATGAGCGGTGCTCTCATCGCGGAGAAATGGGTGACATTTACTGTCGACGACAGTGGTGACCCGAGCCTTGGCGTTCCTTATTTCTACCAATATGCGAACGCCTATGAGCCAGGCTCCACCTGCGGGCTCACCAGCGCCGCGATGTTGCTGAACTATTGGCGCCCCGGACAGGTGAGCCCCGATGGACTGTATTTGCAATATGGCAAAGCCCAAGGGCAGTCGCCCGAGGGTCTTGCAGCATTGTACGGCTACCAAGGGCTCTATTCTCGTTCGACGAGAGGCGGCACGCGGTCCCAACTCCGCGCACATCTCGACGCGGGCCGTCCCGTGGTGGTGCACGGAACCTGGACAGGTGCCGGGCACATCGCGGTACTGCGCGGCTACGACGACACAGGGTGGCTTGCAAACGACCCGGCTGGTGACTGGCAGTCTTGTTATGGCTGCAACAGCACCGCCGGGCGCCTTGTGCATTACGCCTTTGGTGGCGGATGGGACACGCGGCTCAGCTACGACGGGGACATCTGGTTTTCCGTCGCCGATGACACAGCGTTCTGAGCGGGCGGTGCGACGGGGCTACTCCCCGAGCTGCGGCTGCCAACGCCGCCGCCGCGTCTTGCAATCGTGCTCTTGCCACGGGGACCGATTGAAAGCTTGCGTTGGTGCGGGCAAGGTCATGTTTCGACTTCGGAGGAAGACCATGGCTCGCGTTTCGCGATTCCTGCTCGCCGTTCCTTGCCTTGCCCTCCTCTCGGGGTGTGGGGCTTGCCTGGAGGCGACACCCTCCTCAGGGAAGCCCCTCGTCCCAACCGACGCTGGCGACCTGGGTGACGCGGGTGGCGGCGATGCGGCTGACGCCATCGAGAGCGATGGGGGTGTCGCTGGAGATTCTAGCGACGCCTGCACCAGTGATGGGGAGTGCGAGTTGGGCGAGCTGTGCATTCAGTCTGCCTGCGCCGCGGGCTGTCGGGACTCCCGTGACTGCCCTGCGGTGAGTCCTGCCTGCGCCCTGGATGCCGCCGAAAACGGTCTTTGTGTGCAGTGCACGGACGCGGCTGCCCATTGTGCGCCCAGTGAGGTGTGTGCCGATTATGGGTGTCGCATTGCTTGTGCCACCGAGAACGTCGGTTGTACCGACGGTGTGTGTGACGTCGAGGCTGGCTATTGTGTGGGGTGTCTTGAAGACTCTCATTGCCCCACAGGCGAGATTTGTGAAGGACGGAGTTGCATCGAAGGTTGCCGTGACGACCGTGACTGTCCTGAAGGACTGATCTGTGATGACAACCAACAGTGCGTAGGTGGGTGCGACCCCGTGAACGATACCTGTCCGGTCGGGGCCCATTGTGACGTTGCGACCCGCAGCTGCGTCGTGGGCTGCAACGGCGACGACGACCGTTGCCTTGAGGGGGATGTCTGCGTCGACGAGCAAGGAGGTGCTGGCTGGCGGTGTCGCGCTGCCTGCGACAACGACAACCCCTGTCCAGCAGACCGCACCTGCCTGGCGGGTGTGTGCCGGGACGGATGTCAGAGCAGTGATGACTGCACGAGTTTGGCTGCGCCCGTGTGTGACGAGACCATCGGCACCCCGGGTCGCTGCGTGGCCTGCCTCGTCGACGAGGACTGCCCGGGGGTGAGCCAGGGGGTGACATGTAACGTGCCAGCGAGGACATGCGTCGCGCCTTGCGTTGCGTTCAGTCAAGGAGCGACGCCCTCGTGCCCCCTCGGGGGCGTGTGTGAAGACGGCATCCGCTGCGTGGAGTGCTTGGCTGACGCTGACTGTGGCGATGACGCGGTGTGTGACCTCGTGACCAAGACCTGCCTCGAGGCGCCCGTAGGACTCTGCGGCTCGTGCGGTGCAGACGAGGACTGCGTCGACGGCGGACTCTGTCACGTGGTGGCGTATGGCTCGTCTGGGCTCGTGGGTGAGCGTGTCTGCGGCATCGACTGTACCGACGTCCCCTGTCCTCAGGGCTTTGCCTGCACCTTCATCGGTACCCCTGTGCGCGGCAAACAATGTGTGCCCGCAAGCACCGTCCTCGATTTCCCCACCTGCGCGGCATGGCGAGACGCAGTGGAGCAACAGGAATGCAGCTTCAATCTGCAATGTGGGGCTGCAGGGTACAACGACAGCTTCTGTGTCGATGTCGCGGGTGACGGACTCTGCGTCTTGCCCTGCGGTGCCGACGTCGATTGTCCCGCAGACTATCAATGCGAGGATCCACCGCCTGACGTCAACATTGCCGGAATCTGTATGCCACCTGACTGAGCTCGCACAGGGCTCCGCTGCCTCCCGCACTTACCCCTGGGAGTCGCTCAGCGTGCCTTCGGGTCCGGGGGAGTTCGGGAGACCTTGGCGAAATAGCCTGCCCTCCTCGGCGGTCTCGGGCTTGCCTTTGGCGTCGAAGGGCACGCGCACGAGCCAAACCCCGCGCTCGTCTGCACAAGTGCCTGTCTCGAGCTCTGCTAGCCACAGAAGTCGGAGGTTTCCCCGTTGCTCATCGAAGCGGGCCATGGGCTGGCCGCGTCCATAAGGGTGGGCCCCACTCTGCCAGGGGCTGACGTGTACTCCCGTCAGCTCGCGCCACAGCAGCCGCCAACGCCCTCCATCGAGCTCAACGGCGCTGCGTCGTGCAGTGTCGAGGTACACGCGGCATTTGTTGCAGTCAGAGCGGTGGCCCCACTTTTGTCGCAGGGAGACGTGGGACGAGGGTTGGTAGCCGACCACCCTATGACCTGCGACCATCCACGACGGCACGAGCGCCCCCGAGGTGGAGGGGCGCGGAAGCACGTACCCCGTCTGCCGGCCGCACGGCCCTTCGAGACATGCTTTTCTATCGAGGAGCTGCGTCTGGTAGCCCCGCGTCGTCACAGATACGACTTTTCCCGAATCGACGATGGCGAAGGCCCGTGCGCGCAGCTCGTCGGTGCTCAGCGCTTCTCGCTGCGAGGCGCGCGACGAAGGCATTCCTTCCTCGCAGGACCCGGGGAGGAATGTGACGCCGTCGAGAGTCGCATACAGAGGACCGTCCCAAGAGGCATTGCGCTTCTTGGCGGCGACGAGTCCTTTCTTCGCCATATGCTCGGCGCGCTCGTCTTTCACCTCCGCGAGCGTTGCGATGAGTTGTTCGATGACGGCTTCGTCAGCGGGTGCGAGGGCGGTGGCGCGCTCGAGGGTTTGACGACGCTGCACCAGGGACGAGGATCGCTCTGCGACACCAAGGAGCGCAGCGAGCTCAGGGCGCGTTCGTTGCAGCTTATGGCTATCGACCCAGCCCTCCCCAGGCTGCAGCTGGAGCTCGTCGCTGAGAAAGCGTATATGCGTCGCAGAAGTCGTCTCCTCCACCACTTCGACCGGCTCGGCGATGCGCAGCGTGGCGATGACGGTCCCTTGCAGCGAGGCCTCATGGAAGACCCTCGCCACACTGCTGTGCACATAGCGAATGTCGTGGGTACGGCTCGTCGTCGTCGCAGCAGCCGGGAATGGGCTCACGCCACCGGATGCCAGGGCGAAATAGACCAGCACGCCCGGAATTGCCCGGCGAGGGTCGGCAGGGCATCGACGCATACGATGGGTTCGGGGGGCTCTCATGGGCAGCTCCTGGCGATCAGCCGCGTAATGAACCACGACCTTACCCGTCGATCAGTGCAGTGCCGAGAAACCGAACCTCTCCTGCTGCGCTACAAAGGCCCCCATCGCAGAAAGCCTTGTCGCCGGTTCTCTCGCAAGCAGATCCAAGAAGACCCAACGAAGATGCTGCTATGGTACGCCACACCATGAAGCGAGGATGGCCGGACCACGACGTCGAGCCGATGACCCTCCAGGTCTTGGCGGCGACCGCATGAGCCGCGCACCCTTGTTGTGGTGTCTTGTCGCCGCCGCTCTCTTTGGCGCCTCCACCCCGGCGGCCAAGACCTTGCTCCGCGGCATGGGCCCCCTGACCCTTGCGGGAGCGCTGTACCTTGGAGCAGCGGGCTTCGCTGCGCTGTTTGCACGCCGCGGGGGGAGCCGGGAGGTGACCGGTTCACGTCGTAACTTGAAACTCCTCGCGGGTGCTGTCGTCTTCGGCGGCGTCCTCGGTCCCGCCGCTATGCTTACTGGCGTCAGCCTAGCCCCTGCAGCGACGAGCGCCCTGTGGCTCAATCTCGAAACGCCAGCTACCGCAATGCTCGGCATCCTTTTCTTTCGAGAGCACCTCACCCGCCGCGGCTGGGTTGGGGTCGTGCTTGTGACGGTGGCGAGCTTTCTGCTCGCGGCGCCCAGCCAATTCGCACTCGCCCCCGCTGCAGGCTTCTTCCTATTGGCCTGTGTGTGCTGGGGGCTCGACAACAATTTCACCGCGCTCATCGATGGCTATACGCCGGCCCAGTCTACTTTCGTCAAAGGTCTTCTCGCGGGCAGCGTGAACCTGATCATCGCTGTCTTCCTTGGGGAACCTACGCCAAGCGCCTCCGTCTTCGCCGCGGCGCTCCTCGTGGGGACCTTGTCTTACGGGGCCTCATTGGTGCTGTACGTGGCTTCGGCCCAACACATGGGTGCCACGAGGTCACAGCTCGCCTTCGCGACCGCGCCATTCGTCGGTGTCGCCCTCTCGTGGGGCGTGTTGCGTGAGCCCCTGACTTCCGCTCAGCTCGGAACGGGGCTGCTCATGGCGTTCGGCGTGTGGTGGGGCACCACCGACACCCACCGTCACAAGCATCGCCACGAAGCGATGGTGCACACCCATTGGCATCGCCACGATGACGGTCACCACGAGCACCACCATGCGCGTTTGCCGGTGGGCGGGTGGCACGTGCACGAGCACGAGCACGTGCCGGTCGAACACGAACATCCGCATCGTTCCGACCTCCACCACCGCCATCGGCACGGCACGTGAGCTCGCTCGCGTCGCGGTACGTCGCGCTCCGAGCGAAATCGCCCACTGGACCTTCCGACACTGCCCTTGCCGCGTGTCGAACGTCGCCTCGCATGACTTGGCGTCATGGCCAATTCGGGTGACTGCAGGAATGTCTACAAACGTTTTCTGCGTCGATAGAGCTGCAGGCCCTTGTCGGCTTCCTGACGAATCCCTCGCTGCACCATCGGCGTCCAGCCGAGCAGAAGCCCCTTTGTGCCTAAGGCTTGCGCTGCCCACCGCCACAAAGAAAACCGATCCCGTTGGGCCACGATCAGCCCGTCTTCGACGGAGAACTCCGAACGCACTCGATTCCGGACCTGTCGGCCCTCACGCCCGTACAGGTACCGCGCCTCCCAGTGAGCAACTACCTTGTCGTCAGTGCCATCGACTTCGAGCAATCCCACTTCGAGGTCACGGGCCTTGTCACAAAGCATCCGCCACATGGCCCCCACTGCGGGACCCTCCAAGCTCGAGAACACCGGATCGTGGAAACGTGCCCCATCCGCGTAGGAACGAGCCATCGCTTCGCCATCCTTGCGGGCGAATGCCTCAAAAAAACGCTTCACCACTTCGACCTGCGACTCCATTTGTCACCCCAAATCATTCGTCGCATGCGGGACTTTATTTGCTTGATAGCATCGGGCGCCGTCGAGGTCAGTGGACAAAGAAACCAGACCCCATACTGAGAGCGAGCCGCCTCGGCGATGGATACTGCGAGCATCGCAGTGAAGACGTCGCTCCGTCACGCGCCCGTCCTCGCCTCGGTGCCTAGCTCGACCAGTCGAGCCCGGATATCATCACGGGCGACGCGAAAGTGCTGCAGACGTTCCTCATCGCTCAGGTCCTCCTGCTTGCGGTCGGGGTCCTGTAACGGCCAGTGAAGTCGACGAGCATTTGACAGAAAGACGGGGCAAACCTCTTCGGCACAGAGAGTGATAACGAGGTCAACGCTGCTCGGGTCAATGGTGTCGACGGACTTCGAACGGTGGGATGTGATGTCGATTCCCAGCTCTGCCATCGCCCGCAGCGCGAACGGGTCCACCCGCGAGGGTGCCGACCCTGCGG
>JBMTAX010000080.1:0-9389 GCA_049429145.1 Myxococcota bacterium | reverse complement strand
TGTCGACGTGCAGGGGCGCGCTGGTGAGCACGATGGAGCGCGCCACGTCGAGGCGTGGCGACACCGCGGCGTGGCTCTCATTGATCACGGCCTCGCGATTCAAAAACTGTGAGGCAGCTTCGCGCAGCCGCTCTGGGGCCATCGTCCAGGCAGACGCCTGCGTGACCACCTGTACGCCCGAGGGCGCTTGGGGTTCGGCACCCTCCGCGTCTGGCTTGCGCATCACACGCGCGAGCACGCGAGCCACCCCTGCAACCCGTTGCTGCAGGTATGCTGCAGAGCTCAGACGGGGGATGGTTCCGTCCAGGGAGGCGGCGAAGGCCCTCGTCGCCGTGACGTCGTCCATGGCCGGCCCGATCAAGAGGATCTGCGAGGGCTCGAACACTGCTCCCTCGCGGATCTCACCGATGACACGCAACAGCTCGGTGCCGACCTTCTCGACGCACAAGAGCACGAGGTCAGAAGGCTGTGCTTGCAGCGAGGCCAAGAGCTGGGAGGCCTCTTGGACCACCACCATGGTGTCTTTGCCCTCGCGCAGCGCGTTCTGTACGCGCTTTGCCTCGGTCTTGTCCTGGGCCAGCAGGGTGATGTTCACAGGACTCCCTCGACGTCGGTGTGACGTATGTTCGCTTTGAGCAGCACCACACGCAGCTCGTGTTCCCCACAGCGCACCCTATGTTCTTCATTTTCCCCCACGGCGTCCAGCGCGAGTGCCCCAGAGGACACCTCAGGGAGATCTAGGTCACAGTTGCCCGGCAGACGGCTTGTGATCACCGCGCGCAGGTTGCCTCCGATGACGTTGGTGAGCTCGGCCGTCACGTCCTCGAGGTCTTGCTCTCTCATCTCGTCGTCCGGCAGGCCAAGCATGTGAGAGGCAGCGGCGACGACGGTGTGCCGCATCAGCTCGACACTGATGCGACCTTGCCACGTACCGCGCAGGTTGACCGAACCGGAGTACCGCACGCCGTCGGTGACTTGCTGGGTCGGCGCACAGGGCTCATGCAGACCGAGATAGGCGTGAAGGACTTCCTCGACGACGGTGTTGACCTCAGGGGCGGAGACCGGGGTCATGGTGTGCTTCTCCTCGGGCGGTTCCAGATGGTGCGATCGATGGTGTGGCCCTCCCAGCCGTCTTCGACGGTGTGGGCGGCCTCAGCAGCTCCTAGCAAGAGCCAGCCATCGGGGGCGATGACGCCGCGTACTCTCCGCAGAATGTCTCGCTTCGTCTCGGTGGAGAAATAGATGAGGACGTTCCGCAGCAGCACGATGTCCGGACGCAGCGTGGGGGGAAACGGGTCGAGCAGGTTCAAGGGCGCGAACTGCACCATGCGGCGCAGGTCTTCCTTGAGCTGCCACTGGGTGCCGGTCCGCTCGAAGTGTTTGATCAGCAACTGTGCCGGCAGGCCACGGTTGACTTCCATTTGTTGAAAGAGGCCCGCCTTCGCGCGCTCGAGCACGGGCTTCGAGAGGTCGGTGGCGAAGATGGTCGGTGGCCACCCACACACGTCGGGGAAGTGCTCTTTGAGCAACATGGCGACGCTGTAGGGCTCTTGCCCCGAAGAGCAGGCGGCCGACCAGATGTGCAGCGATCTCTTTCCTGCACGACTCTCGAGCAGCGGCGGGAGAATGTGCTGGCGCAGCGTCTCAAACGGACGCAGGTCGCGAAAGAAGAGCGTCTCGTGCGTGGTCATCGCCTCGACGATCTTGGTCGTCAATGTGCCTTTATCGACGCGTGCCTTCTGTGCGAGCTCTGCGAGACCAGTGAAGCCAAGCTCACGGGCCAAGGGCTGCAGCCGCGTCTCCAGCAGATAATCTTTGCTCCCGTCGAGCACGATGGCGGAATGGCGCTCGATCAGCCCGCGAAGATAAGCGCTGTCCTCAGCGGACAAGGTGGTGGCGCTCACTACAATGATCCCCCGCCCGGGCTCGACGATGTGCGGCGACCGGCTCGGACTCGTTTGATGATCTCGAGAGGCAGTTCAGAGAGTGGCAACACCGCTTCGGCGAGGCCCGCCTTGGCGATGAAGCCCGGCATGCCCCACACCACCGACGTCGCCTCATCTTGGACGACGATCTGGGCCCCGGTGGCCTGCAGCCGCTCGGCCCCGAGCAGTCCATCTTGCCCCATGCCGGTGAGGACCACCGCGAGCACGCGCCCCCCGAAGACCTCCGCTACCGATCGGAACGTGACGTCGACAGCCGGACGACACGAGTTCTCTGGCGGGTTTTGGTTCGTTTGCAGGATGGTCTTCGTGCCCGCACGCGCGACCTGCACGTGGAAATCACCCGGGGCCAAATACGCTCGGCCTGGCTCGAGGGTTTGCCCGTCGGTGACTTCCGTCGTGGGGAAGGGGGTGGTAGCGCTCAGTCGGTCAGCCAGCATCTTCGTGAAGAGCGGAGGCATGTGCTGCACGATCAGGATCGGCACGCCGAGGTCGCGAGGGAGTGCGCTGAGGAGCGTGGCCAGCGCGTTCGGGCCTCCAGTCGAGGAGCCGATGCACAAAAGCTCGCAGGGCAAGCGCATCGCGCGCCCTCGGGCGAGGCGCAGCGGCGATGCCAGTGGTTCGGCCACCTGTGCGCCGAGGGCAGGCCAGCTCGACGGCGGACTCGGCGGTGGGGCCGTCTCACGAGCCGCCCGGGGGAACAAGGGTCCCTCGCGCAGGGGCGCGGGTGGCCGCGTCGGCAAAAGCGGCCGACGACCGAGGACGCGGATCTTCGGCAGCATCTGCGCCCGGATGAGCTCGATGGACTCCGCCGCGCTGCCACCGGTGGGCTTGGCCACATAGTCGGACGCGCCGCGGGCCAGGGCCTCGAGGGTCGTCGCCGCGGCGCGCTGTGTCGACGCGCTGAACATGATCACCGCTGGGGCGGGGTTGCGCTTTCGGAGCTCGGTGACCACGTCGAGCCCGCTCATCCCCGGCATCTCTACATCGAGGGTGACGACGTCCGCACCGATTTCGTCGAGCTTCTCGAGCGCTCGCTCACCGCTGCCCGCCGCGCCAACGACCTCGAGATCGGTCTCGGCGTTGATGATCTCCGTGATGATCCTCCTGACCACCGCAGAGTCATCCACGACGAAAACCCGGACTTTATCACCCATGAGCTCAGCTGTCCTGCACGGGGTCGAGCAGCCCGAGCAACATCAGCTTCTCTTGCAGCACCGCGTCGGTGAAGGGCTTCATCACGTATTCGTTGGCCCCCGCCTCGAGAGCCCGCGTGATCTGCACCGTCTCGGTCTCCGTCGTCACCATCATGATCGCCATGGCGTTCAGCTCGGGCTTTGTCCGGACCTCGACGATGAACTCGTAGCCAGTCATCACCGGCATGTTCCAATCGACCAAGGCGAGGTCGAACGGCCCCGTGCCGGCGAGCACATCGAGGGCGCTGCGGCCATTGTCAGCCTCCATGACCTCAAAGCCGTGGGCTGTCAGGGCACGCTTCAAGATGGTGCGTGTCGCGCGAGAATCATCGATCACAATGGCTTTCACAGTGTGCTCCTCACCGAACCGTTTGCCTGGTGCACGAGGCGGTCAAGGTCAGACGCAAGCTTCGACAATACCTGCGCCGCGCCGAGCGAGCGGCTCGCACTCGCCGAGGTGTCTTGTGCCGCCTGTGCGACGTTATTGATGTTATGGGCGATCTCGTTGGTGCCGCGGGCACCCTCCGCGATGCTGCGACTCATCTCGTTGGTCGTGGCGGTCTGTTCTTCGACCGCGCTCGCGATGGTCGTTTGAATGTCATTGATCTGGCTGATGATCATGCTGATGTGCGTGATGGCGTCGACCGCACCTCGGGTGTCGTTCTGAATCGCCTCGATGCGCGCCCCGATCTCCTCGGTGGCCTTTGCGGTTTCCTTGGCGAGCTCTTTCACCTCGTTGGCCACCACCGCGAAGCCCTTGCCCGCTTCGCCGGCGCGAGCTGCTTCAATGGTCGCGTTCAGCGCCAGCAGTTTCGTCTGCTGTGCGATGGAGGTGATCACGTTCACCACTTTGCCGATGTCCGCCGAGCTGTCGCCGAGTTTGTTGACCGTAATGTTGGTTTCTTGGGCGACGTCGACCGCCGTCCCCGCGACGCGGGCCGCCTCGGCGGCGCTCTTGGCGATCTCTCGGATGCTCGCCGACATCTGCTCGGTACCCACCGCCACCGAGTGCACGTTCCGGCTCACCTGCTCTGATGCCGCAGAGAGAGCGTTCGCCTGTGCCGAGGTCTCTGTCGCCGCGGCGGTCATCTGCGTTGCCACCGAGGAGAGTTCATCGGAGGATCCGCGCATCGTCTTCACACTCTCGGCCACGGTGCCGAGCATTGAACTCATGCGGTCACGCAGGGCTACCGCTGCAGTGACGTCGTGGGCGTATTTCACCACCCGATAGGGGCGACCATCGCGCCCAATGAGCGGGATGTAGCTGGCCTGCAGCCAGATCGACGCACCTTGGCGGGTGACGCGTCTGATCTCCCCCGTATACCCCTCTCCACGACCGAGGCTCGCCCACAACTCTCGGTATTCCGCAGAGTTCACGAACTCACGCTCGCAGAGCATGCGGTGGTGTTTCCCTTTCAGCTCGTCGAGGGAGTAGCCCATGGCCCGCAAAAACAGCTCATTGGCGGTTTCGATGGTGCCATCGAGGGCGAACTCGATGACCGCCTGATGTCGCTGCATGGCCTCGCTGCGCGCCGCGTAGTCGTCGTTCTGCGCTTCCAATTTTATTTTTTCAGTCACAATGGCCCAGGTCTGGGCCACGCCGATAAACACCCCAGCGTCGTCGTAGACCGCGGTGGCGTGTAGCGACAACTTCTCTGGTCCGTAGGTGATGATCGCCTTGTGCGGCAGGTTGCGCGGGTCGGCCAAGAGCGCCCGGATGCGACCCGGGTTCTTGTGGAACACGTCGTAGCTGCTGCCGATGAGTTCATCGACGGTGAGGGGCATGTACGGCTCGAGCTGCCGCAAGGTGCGCCGCGAGGTCTCGTTCATGTAGCGGATGACGCCCTCGGTGTCGGCGAACATCACATTCACCGGAGCGTTGTCGAGCATCTGGCGGAGCGCGCTGAGGGTCATCTCGCCATCTGTCGACGAGCGGCGTGGCGTGCCCGGTACGGCAGTCTTTCCCCGGCGTCGACGCTCTTTGGGTGCCGTCGTGACCTCATCTCCCTCTCGAGACTCTGTGCGACTTGTCATGCGACCTCTGCTCTACCCTCATCAGGCTGCGGGCAAACCCCGGGCGTCTCCTATCACGGCCGCGCTCGGGGTGCATGCCCGACGCGACGCCTACCTCGCCGCCATCGCTTCGAGCGACGCTGCCATACCGGCAAGCGCGCGCGCCGACTCGAGGTTGCTCGAAGCGCCCGCGTTGGTCTGCTCGGAGGCCTCGGCGACGATGCCGATGCGACGAGCGATATCGCTGATGCTCTGCGCGCCCTCGGCGAGGTTCCGGCTCATTTCATTGGTGGTAGCGGTCTGCTCTTCGACGGCGGCCGCGATGGTGTTTTGTAGATCATTGATTTGATTGATGACGCTGCGGATCTCTCCGATGGCCTCTACGGTGTCGCGGGTGTCGACGCGAATCGCCTCGACCTTACGACTGATGTCCTCGGTGGCCTGCGCCGTCTCTCTCGCGAGTTCCTTCACCTCGCCCGCGACGACAGCGAAGCCCTTGCCTGCGGCACCCGCCCGGGCGGCTTCGATGGTAGCGTTCAACGCGAGCAGCCGCGTCTGTTGTGCGATGCTCGTAATCACTCGCACGACCTTGCCGATCTCGGCGCTGCTCTCTCCGAGGCGCTGCACGAGCTCGTGGCTCTTGTTCGCCCCGGCTACAGCGCCGGAAGCGACCGTGGCCGCCTGAGCAGCGTTGCGCGCGATCTCGCGAATCGTCGACGACATCTCCTCGGTGCCGGCCGCCAGGGTGTTCATGTTCTGCGTCAGCTGCTCAGCGGTATTCGACACCACGTTCGCCTGCGACGAGGTCTCTTTCGCGGTATCGGCCATCTGCTGGCTGTTGGCCGACAGCTCTTTCGACGCCATGAGCAGCTGCTTCGAACCCTCTGCGACCTCTTGTTGTTGCTGCGCGAGCGACGCCGCCTGTGACTTCATCTGTGCGCCGGCGTCGTTGATGAGGCGTGCGGCCTGGCGGAATGTGCCTGGGAGACCGCGCTCGATGACGCGGCGATGGAAACGCCCGGCGCTGACCGCTTGCAGCGACGCTTTCGCCTCGCGCACGAAAGCGTCTGTGATGTCGAGGAGCGAGTTCACGCCCCGTACCGCGCGACCGATCTCGGTGCCTTCTTCGGCTCCGAGAATGCGGGCTTCGAGGTTGCCCTTCGCGACGTCTTCGCTGAGCTCGATGAGGCGCTTCGTCCAGAAACGGTACTGCTCGAGCTCAGTGCGCTCGGCAGCGTCGAGGGGCATAGCGGCAGCATCGCCGCGGTCGGACTTGGTGGGGGTCGCAGCGGTCACGCTACCTCCTGCATCTGGAAGATGAATTGTTCGTAGCTGAGAGACTTGTCGTTCAGCATCTGGTGCAACATGGCAAGGCTCGCGTTCAAGCCTTCGACCTTCGAGTTGTGACGTCGCTCAATGGCGACGAGGTCGCGGTAGAGCTGGCTCATCTGAGCGACGTGGCTTCGGTCGGGGCAGCGCCGGTTCGAGTGGTAGCCAGAGATAGCCCCCGCCTCGTCGAAGGTGGGCGTCACGTGGGCGAAGGCCCAGTAATGGTCGCCGTTCCGCGTCATGTTCATCACGTATGCGAAGATCTCTTCGCCGCGCTGGATGGTGTCCCACATGAGCTTGAAGATGCAGCGGGGCATCTCGGGATGACGGATGAAGCTGTGGGGCTGCCCGATGACCTCGTTCTCGGTGTAACCGGCCACTCGACAGAAGACCTCGTTGGCGTACGCGATGCGCCCATTGCTGTCGGTTTTGGAAACGATGATCTCCTCGGGGCCGAAAAAGGCCTCGCGCCCGGTGGGGGCGGGCTTCTCGATGTGAACTGGCCTACGAGAGTCTGCTTCAGAGCCGCGGCCTGCTCCGTTCGAATGTGTGCCGAACTCAGCTGAGTGCACCATGGGTTCCTCCGTTCGTGTGCGATGAATCTGTGATCTGAATGGCGAGCGCTGGGTCGAGGAGCAAGAGCAGCTCCCCTTTGCGCATGTACACCCCCGCCACCACGCTCTTCAGCTTGGGGTCGAGAGTGGCAGGGGTGGTCTCGAAGCTGTAGTCACTCACCTCGACGACGTCACCGATCTCGTCCACGAGGAGACTGAGGGTGCTGTCGGCCACCCGCACCACCACGTTCATCAGCTCTCGGTCAGCGTCCGCCGGTTCGAGCCCGAGGCGCAGGCGCATGTCGAGTGCAGTGACGATGTGACCGCGCAGGTTGATCAGCCCGGCCACCACGTCAGGGGCCAGCGGCACGCGTGTCCGCTCTTGGGGGCGCAGCACCTCTTGTACGTGTCGTACGTCAACGCCGAACAAGATGTCGTCGACGAAAAACGTGCACAGCTGCTCGCTGGTGTCGAGGTCTCGTGCTTGCATGGTCACATCACGCTCTGGGGAAGGAGAGAGGGCGCCTGGGTGCGCACAACGTCTTCTGCGTCAAGGATCTCGATCACGCGGCCTTGTACGACCGCCGCGCCGAGAACGTTGGGCCGGGCGGTGGCGCGGTCGAGCTGATACACGTCCTCGACGACGTCGAGGATGCGATGGACCACGAAGCCCACCGAACGTCCGCCGGCGGCATAGACGATCACATGCACCTTACGCTCCGCGGCGTTGCCGTCGTGCAGCACTGACGAGAGCTCCAGAAGTGGCAAGATCGCCCCTCGGTACTGGGCCACCGGGCGACGCCCTGCGCGCTCGATCTTATCGAGGGGAAACTCTTCGATGCGGGCCACCCGCGAGAGCGGTACAGCCATCGTCTCTTCATCGTTGATGCTGAACAGCAGCAGAGCCTGTTTCTCCGCGACCTCTTCCGTCGCGTTCGCCTCTTCTTCGTCTTGCAGCTCTGCTGCGCCAGTGCGGCGCGACTCCATCGCGTGGGCGTGCTGGGCGAGGCCAGCCACGTCGAGAATCAGGGCCACTCGCCCGTCACCCATGATGGTCGCGCCCTCGAAGAAGGGCAGCCCCTTGAGCTCTTTGCCGAGGGGCTTGACCACGATCTCTTCGGTGTCTTGGACTTCATCGACGACGAGACCGAACTGCTGATCATCGGCCTGCAAGACCACGATGTTGGCGGCGCCCACTGGCTCTGGGACGGCGGTCGTCTGCCGACGCATGCGCGGGATGGGTAAGTCGCGTGACGGTGCCGCTGCACCGGGGCGGAACTGCTCGGCGAGGAAGACGAGGGGCAGGAGACGTCCGCGCAGGCGGAAGAACGCGCTGCCGTGGATGCGCTCGATGGCGCCTGCGGCCTCCTCTTCGTCGAGACCCACCAGCTCGAGCAGGTTCACCTGCGGGATGGCATAGCGCTCGGCGCCGCTCGTGACGACGAGCGCAGGGATGATGGCGAGCGTGAGCGGGATCTTGATGCGGATGGTCGTGCCCGCTCCGGGCTGGCTTGTGATGTCGACCGTGCCCCCGATGCGCTCGATGTTCGTCTTCACGACGTCCATGCCAACGCCTCGGCCCGAGACGTTCGAGACCTTCTCCGCGGTGGAGAAGCCCGGCATGAAAATGAGCTGATAAAGTTCCCCTTCGCTCATGCGCGCCGCACGATCGGCAGCGACGATGCCTCGCTCGACGGCCCGGCGACGGATGGCGTCGGGCTGCAGGCCTTTGCCGTCATCGCTGATCTCGAGATTGACCTGCCCACCCTCGTGGAAGGCACGCAACGACAAAGTACCGGTGCGTGGCTTGCCCGCGGCGAGACGCACGTTCAGGTCTTCGATGCCGTGATCGACGCTGTTGCGCACGATGTGGGTGAGGGGGTCTTTGATGGCCTCCAAGATCGTGCGGTCGAGCTCGGTCTCCGCGCCTTGCATCTCGATGCGGACCTGCCGACCGAGGCTGACAGCGAGGTCACGCACCATCCGCGGCAATTTGCTCCACACGGTACCGATGGGCTGCATGCGGGTCTTCATGACCTGCTCTTGCAGCTCTGTGGTGATGAGGCTGAGACGCTGTGAGGCACTCGTGAAGGCAGGGTCTTCGATGCGGGCGCCGTACTGCAGCAGCTGGTTGCGCGCGAGCACCAGCTCGCCCACGAGATTCATCAGCTTGTCGAGGAGCCCTACATCGACGCGTACATTGAGATCGCTCGTAGGCGCCGAGCTTGCCTCCGCTGGCTTCGCCGCCGCCGCCGCCGCCGCTGGAGCCGCCGCCGCTGCTGGAGCCGCCACCGCTGCAGGAGCCGCCGCCGCTGGAGCCGCCGGACCGGCCGGGGAGGCAGCCACGGGAGCCG
>JBMTAX010000079.1:0-9480 GCA_049429145.1 Myxococcota bacterium | reverse complement strand
CTAACTGAGCAGCAGGACGTAACGCGCAACGACCAAGGTCGCACCAGAGGGACTCGCCCCCCGCAGACGGGCCCTTGTGCTGCGGCTACGAGTTGCGAGATCATGCGCGCCATGGGAAGCGTCGTCGAGACGCTCGCCGCTGGAAACCGTGCATGACCCAACACCCTCCGCTCCGCGTTCTTTCCTTGTCCCTCGTCTTCACCCTTGCCCTAGCGACCGCGGGATGTCGTTTTTGCTACTGGGAGTTGGAGGTGGAGCTCGGTGACGGCGAATTTGACCCAGGGGGCACAGTCTTCAGTTATATCGACGCGCGAGATGATGCGTTGGTCGAACGCGAGCAGAAGCCTTTCATTGTGTCCATGCTGTGGATCGCCTTCGACCCGACGAGCGACTTGAACGACCTCTCAGGGGCCGAGCTCGAGGATTACAAGCACGAGCAGAGGCTCCGAGATGCGCTGGCGCTGGTCTTCGACGACGCGACCGCCTTGGTGTCCGGAGCGACTTTTGAAAGTGTGAGCGAGGGCGGCAGTGAGCTCGTGGGTGAGGGCTTCTCGGCCAGGGTGCATCTCGCCCCCGAGCGCTTGACCCCCACCTCGACCTACGCCGAGTTCGTGCCCTACGGGTCACGGCGACAGATCACCGTGAGTGTGTCCGAGGCCAGTGTCCTCCCGGAGAGCACCTTGCTGGCGGGCACCCTCACCGTTGACATCAGTCGCGCTGACGTCGACCCACCTGAGGTGCTCACCGGCCGGCTCGAGGGTACTTTCCGCGCCCCCGGCATCGGGGAGCGAATTGCCGAGCAGAACCTATCGCTCCTCGCCCTCGATGACCTCCTGGGCCTCCCGCGAGCAACAGAGCCATGAATCGACGATGCGTTCTCCCCCTTCTCGCCATGGGCCTGCTCCTCGCGGCTTGCGGCGGTGTGACATCGACGGGCAGCTTCGATGGGGTGACCTTCACCCCGGGCCCACTCGCCTTCGCGGTGGTCGACCGCCACGACATCACCCCGTCGGGCGGCAGCTACATAGCGGTGCAGCGCGAAGAGAGCGCGATGACACTGTCCATCGTGCTCAGCGGCGCGATTGCCACGGCCACTGACAGCTGGCGTGACTATTCGGCGGAACGCTTACTCTCTCTCAAGAAGGAGCTGGCGACCCTAGACGGCCTTCATCTGCACGCCATTCCTCTGACCCGTGTCGTCGCTGGTGAGTCTCTCGAGCGGCGTGGCGTGCCAGGCACGGAAGACGCTGTAGAAGAGCTGCAAGCGGACGTCGTCGTCGCCCTCCCGGATGCTGCCAACGTGGAGCGCCAAGGGCTCGGGGCGGACATCGCCGTGAAGCTGACATTCGATCGCGTCGACCTTTCCCAAGGAGGCGTGATCAGCGGGGTGGTCGAGCTAAAGCGCGCCCGCGCCGAGGGACAGAGCGGCGAGGTCGCCACCGGAGAACTCTCGGTGCACTTCAGCGCGCCGGTGGTCACTGAACGCCTCGGCAAGTCGAACCTTTCGGTCGTGGCGCCGGTGATGGCGTGCGCGGCGGCCCTCGGTCCTGTGCGTGCTGGCAGTTGTCGAGATGAAGAGGCCCTGCCGATCGTGCTCAGCTCGGGTCCGCTCTCCGACTCCTGACCGTCGCCGGGGAGAGACTGTGTCGTCGCGTTCGTGCCGCAGCTCTGGGATCGTCGTCGTGGGCCTCGTGGCCGGGGCCTTGGCGAACGCCGCCCCCGTCGAAGGGGTCGCGCTGGGTGCGCGACATAGCTGCGCCCTCCTAGGCGATGGTGAGCTTGCGTGTTGGGGAGAGAACGGGAGCGGACAGCTGGGTTACGACGGGGACGGCCGCGCTACCCCGGCTCTCGTCAAGAACGTGCACCACGCCGTCGAGGTGGCCGCTGGAGGTGGATTCACCTGCGTGCGTCATCGCTCGGGGCGGGTGCGGTGCTTCGGTCGCGGTGAGGAGGGCCAACTCGGCGACGGACGGGGCCGCGATCGCCCTCTCGTCGGTCCCGAAGCGTTGCCCCGTGCCACTCGGCTCGCAGCGGGGGAGGCGCATGCCTGCGCTCTCGACGACGAGGGCGCGGCATATTGTTGGGGGCGAAACCGCTATGGACAAGCGGCGCCTGGCTCTCGGGACGCCGTAGTCTTGCAGCCTCGGCGCGTAGACGGATTGCCGCCAGTGGTCGCTCTCGCCCTCGGTGCTGCGCACAGCTGCGCCCTGGACCAAGGGGGTCGGGTATTTTGCTGGGGAGGTGACTTCGCGGGCCAGCGGGGCCGAGGAGGAAGCCATGACCGCGCGCCCCCGCAGCTCGTGGAGGAACTACCCACGACGACGGTTCTGAGCGCGGGAGCACACCACACCTGCGCGCTCGGCCAAGACAGCGACGTGCGCTGCTGGGGAGCAGGGGGCGCTGGGCAACGCGGCGAGGCCGTTCTCGACGACGTCTCCGTTCCTGCTCTGGTGCCTGCGCTCTCGGGGGCGAAGAGCCTCATCGCAGGGTCGTCATTCACCTGTGCTCACCTCAAGGAGAGCCTGCGCTGTGTCGGCGGTCCTTTCTCCCCGTCGTGGGACAGCCCTGGAGTAACGCCGACGGGCCTTTGGGCGGGCGCTGCACATTTGTGTTTCACCACAGGCACAGAGCTCCTGTGTGTCGGCTCCGCGAGCCATGGCCAGCTCGGGGACGGTAGACGTGGCGGGCTACCTAGCGCCGCCCCGTTGCCCGTGCCCTCGCTCACCGACGTGGTGCGCATCCGCGCGGGGCGAGCGCGCACTTGTGCCGTGCGCGCCAACGCGAGTGTGCTGTGTTGGGGTGCGGGGCAGCCCACCCCTGCGCTGCTGGGCACAGATGGCTTCGTCGACGTGGAGGTCGCCGGTGAGCTGGTGCGCGCGCGACGTAACGATGGAAAGTTCACACGGCTTACGCCAACTGCCGCTACCATCGAGCAGGGTCTGCCCATGACTCCCTCGTCGTCGTTCTATGTGAGCACGCATGAGGTCTGTGCCGTCGAGGAGACGGGGAAAATGCACTGCCGCCTTAGCGGGCCCGAGGGCGCTGGGCCCACTCCCCACCCCGGGATGCAGGAACGCGACGTCGTCGAGGTAGCCCTCGGACGTCGTCATGGCTGCGCGCTGCGAAAAGACGCGACCGTCAGCTGCTGGGGCGCGAACCTGCTCGGGCAGCTCGGGTCCGGCACGTTGACGACAACGAATGGCGTCGCGGCGGTGGCTGGGCTCGGGGGCGCGCGACAGATCGCAGCTGGCGACCACCACAGCTGCGCTGTCGTCGAGGATGGGAAGGTGTACTGCTGGGGAGCCGGCTCTCGCGGTCAGCTCGGCGATGGTACCCAATCGGGAAGTGCTTCGATCACCCTGGTGCGCAATCTCGATGCAGCCAGCCGTCTTGCGGTGGGTCGACACCACGGATGTGTGGCTCTTCGCGATGGCACCGTGAAGTGCTGGGGGGACGGTTCACGAGGACAACTCGGCCGGGGCGCCTTCTCGAAGCAAACGAGCGCTCAGGCAGTACCGGGACTCTCCTCCATCATCGACGTCGTCGCGGGAAACGTGCACAGCTGCGCCCTGACCGACGACGGCGCCGTCTTTTGTTGGGGAGACGGCAGCCATGGTCAGCTCGGTCAGGGTGCGCCACTTTCGTCCCTCGAGCCCATGGTCGTCATTCTTCCTACGACGCCTGGGGACGAAGGCTAGTCGTCAGCGACGACGTCGGCGCAAAAGAAGACCCGCGAACAGGATAGCAGCGAGCGGGGCTCTATTTGAGGTCGTCGACGAACAGCCACCGGCCTCGTCGTCAGCGTCGCTCCCACCGGTGTCGCTGTCAGGGGCCTCTGTGACGTCGACGCCCTCGGGGTTATCAGAGGTCGACGTCGCGTCACCCGGGAGCGACAGGGAAGTCGTGCGCGCCGGGGTCGCGCCCGTAGACCAGACGCATGCAGGGTCCCCCAGCTCTTGCCCGTTGGTCTGGCCGTCATCATCGGCGTCATCCGCGCACAGCGCGGCGCTCCAGCTGCGGCCCGCGGCGTCGAAGGCCGCACCGAAGGGGTTACGTGCTTTGTTGCTTTCGTTCGGCGAAGCCACCTGATGGCAGGTGATGCAACTCTGGCTCGCCCCGTTGGGTACGCGTGGCACAAAGCCGGGTTGTGCAGAGGCAGTGAAGGGCACAAGACCCGTCACGACGACGAAGACACGAAGCGTAAGGCGCATGAGGGACTCCTGCTGCGCCGCTGGGGCGCCGTGGTCGAGACCAGCGGGGTTGAGGGGTAGCTGGCGCCACGGCGATCCGCAAGATGGCTCCCTGACCTCGGTGGCTCGAGCGACTCAGAGGTGCTTTCCGAGCATCGCCGAGACCCGCGGGATGGCATCAGCGACGAGCTTCTTACCTTGTGGGCGCAGCTTCTCGTAGGCGCTCACGAGGGTCTTGTTGTTGGCGCGGCGCGCCCTGTCGTCGGTGATGCCGAGGAGGGCATCGGCGATCTGCGCCGACTTTCCATTCATGTACCCGGGGAATGCCTCAGGGCTTCCTCCAGCGCTGCGATGTTCTTGCCAGAAGGGGTCGATGCGGCGCACGAAGTCGTCGAGCAGGCCATCCATCGACTCGCGAATGATACCGGGCTTGATCTTGCAAACCACGAGATAGCCGGCCTTGATGGCCATGCCCGAGAGTCCTGATTTCGCGCCCACCTCTTCCTCGATGACGCGCTCGCAGTCGTTCAGGATGGCAGGGCGCTTTTTGGCGTCCTCGAGGATGCGGTGGCTCAGCAGATCGTTGCTCATGGGTGGACCTCCGTGGCCCGGGGCATAGCGCGGGAACAGCATCGACGACAACACCTTGCCGAGGGCGCGCTATAAGGGGTGGATGCACGTTGTGCTCCGCCCCTGGCTGTTTTTGCTCTGCCTCGCGAGCGTCGATCTTCTCGGGGCCTGCGGCCCGGAAGCGGTCCATGTCAGCGACGTGGGCCTCAAGAAGCTTCCGCTCGCAGGACGCATGTCGGTCATCGGCGTTTTACGCGCCGCCGTACGCGTCGGGGAACAGGAGTTTCCAGCGGGAACCCGCTTGCGGGTCGAAGAGACTTGGCTGCTGCGCAAAGATCCTGCGGCAGAGCCCGCGGGCTATCGTGTCATGGGCCTTCACGACCCCACCGCTGCCAGCGACGGCCTCGCACTCCCACGCCATGCGGTGGATGTGTACTTTCATGGAGCGGTGCTCCCTGCGTCGTCGATGCGTGTGGCGGTGCCCAGCCGATTGCTAGAGTTTGGGCCCCAGTGAGGGCGGCGGGCTCGCCCCCCCTCGCCAAAACCGCTAGCAACGGGCCATGACCGTGGCGGCGCCGGTGTACCTCGACCACCACGCGACGACCCCCGTCGATGAGCGGGTCCTCGACGCCATGCTGCCCTACTTTCGGGAGCACTTCGGCAACCCGTCGAGCAGCGGTCACCGCTATGGTTGGCGTGCCGATGAGGCCGTGCAAGTGGCCCGCAGCCAGGTCGCGGCCCTCCTCGGAGCGAGCACGAAAGAGGTGCATTTCACCTCGGGGGCAACGGAGTCAAACAACCTCGCCATCAAAGGTGCCGTGCGTGCCGCTATCGCCGCAGATCCAAGATGTGTTCCCCACGTCGTCACGTCTAGCATCGAACACAAGGCGGTGCTCGACGCCTGCCGCGCCCTCGAGCGCGAAGGCGCCCAGCTCACCATTGTCTCGCCGAGCGAGACGGGTGTTATCGATCCGCAGTCGGTCATCGACGCCGTTACTGACGACACCGTGATCGTATCGCTGATGCTCGCCAACAACGAGATCGGCACCGTGCAACCAGTGGCGGAGGTTGGCGCAGCCTGTCGCGAACGAGGCGTGCTGCTGCACTGTGACGCCGTGCAAGGCGCGGCTCACCTCGACGTCGACGTCGAGGCCATGGGGATCGACCTGCTCTCTCTGACGGCGCACAAGCTCTACGGACCCAAGGGCTCAGGCGCGCTCTATGTGCGCCGAGGTCCAAAGACGCGGCTGGTCCCTCTCGTCGACGGAGGCGGACAAGAGCGAGGGGTGCGACCGGGAACGCTGAACGTGCCGGGCATCGTAGGGCTCGGGGCCGCTGCCGCCCTCGCCCGCGAGGTACGCGACGAGGAGAGCACGCGTTTGCGCTCGCTGCGTGACCTATTGCTCGCCCGGCTGCGCGAGGGACTCGACGAGCTGACGCTCAACGGCGCCATATCGCCGCGACTCCCCGGGAACCTCAACATCAGTTTTTGGCCGGTGGAGGCTGAGGGTCTGATGCTCGCGCTCTCGCGAGACGTCGCACTCTCCTCGGGCTCAGCGTGTAGCTCCGCGAGCCTTGAGCCAAGTCACGTGCTGAAGGCCATCGGCGTAGGGCACGACCGCGCCCACTGCTCGCTGCGCTTCGGCGTCGGCCGCTTCAACACCCCCACCGAGATCGAATACGTTGCGGCCCGGGTCATCGAGGAAGTCAGGAAGCTGCGAGATGCCTCCCCGGCGTGGCGCGCGGCCCAGCCGCGGATGAGGTCGTGATGGCGACGAAAAAGGTGACCGGCACTCCCGAAAAGGTTCTCCGCTGCGGCGTCGAAAAGGACGATGAGCGCTACGTGTATTTCGTCGACCGCCGCGGCAACTTGATGCGTATGGAGCGGGGCGGGCCGAAGCCGCGCTGTGACGTTGTGCTCGAGCGGGCCATCCGCCGCGAGAAGGGGTACATGTACTACCTGGACGACGACGGTGACCTGGTGCGCGAGCCGGACTCTTCGAGGGACGGCTAGCCGGCAGGCCGCCGCATCGCCTCTCGATTTCCGGAGAAAAAGTCAGATTTTTCGGATCTAGACCTTACGAGGAGGCCTCGAGTATGTCGAAAGACAAGGTGGGTGCGGGCTGGGTGGCAGCGCGCGAGGCATGGGAGGTTCCGATGCGATGGCGCATGTTGGTGCTGGTCGTCTTGCTGCTGCCTGCGTGTTCGACGGCAAAGAAGAAGCCCCTCGACGTCAACCGGGCCATGAAGCTTGTGAAGGCCGAGGCGGCAACCAGCTTCCGCTGCACCCCCGCTGACGTCACTGTGCTCGAGACGGCACGCAACGACGACGGCACCAACTTCGGTGTCGCCGGCTGTGGCAAACGCGCGCGTGCCGTGGTGGTGGGCAGCTGCAATGGGGACGAGCTGTGTGAACCGACGCTGATGGGGGTCGAAGACGACCTCCCCGCGGCGGAGTGACGCGACGCGAGAGGAGACACCGGTCGGACGTCGGCGCGCGTGTCTATTTTGTCGAGCGCCGAAAGAGGGCGAGCAGCACTTGCCGGTCACCAGCGTCATCGCAAGACGACGGGCCAGAGCAAGCACTGCCGACTCCGACGAGCACCTCCTCTTCCGCCCCCTCGAAATATGCGAGGGCGCTGATCCAATCCACCTGCGGGCCTCCCCATTGCCAGGCGAGGCCTTGCGCTCCTGCGGAGTCTCGCTCAAGTACAAGGGCGTCGAGCTCAGTGTTGCCGCAGCCCGCACTCAGGCAGCCGCTGGTCTGACCTCCCAGAAAGACCCTGCCGTCAGCTGTGACGAGGAGGCTGTGGGCCTGCGCCTTGCCTGGCAAGGGCAGCAAGCTTTCGCCGAGCGGTGCTCCGGTCAGCGAGAATCGGGCGAGGGAGAGGTCACTGCCGTCGACGGGCGCCAGCGTGCCGAGGTTCGATCCTCGTTCACCGATGAGGAGGAGTTCCCCGGACGAAGTCCTGGCGATGCGGTCGGCGAAGTCGTCGCCGTTCCCCCCGTAGGTTTCGCGCCACACGAGCGCCCCCGTGGGACTGTAGCGCGCGAGGGTGGCGTCGAAGTGGTCCTCCCCCGGGACATAGGTGGTGCCCACGGTGACGACGCCCTGCCCCGGCACGACGACCACATCGTGGCCGAAATCGAGATCGTCGTCGCCCCACTGCCGCTGCCACAGGAGCGCTCCCTCGAGGGAGACCTTGAGCAACAGCGCGTCGTGATCCTCGGCGAAGGCGGCCGGGTCGCTGAGGGTCCCCGTGGTGCGGCCAGCGACGTAGACCCCTTCGCCAGGGGCGAAAGCAAGGGCCTTGGCGGCCTCCTCAGCGATGGTGCCCACTTGCAGCGCCCACTCCTCGTGGCCGTCGAGATCGTAGGCGACGACGAAGACATCCCCATCGTAGGGGCTCAGCTCGTCGAAGCCGGGCAGGTTGCCGAAGGTGGTCCCGCACACGTAAACGCGATCATCCGCGACGACAAGGTCTTCGACGGCTTGCGCGCCGATGGCAGAGATGGTGCGTGTCCAGAGATGCTGCAGCGTCGGTGAATACTTGGAGACGAAGCCATCGCTTGAAGAGTACACGGCGACTCCCTCGAAGGAGCCATAGGCCGTCCCCCCGAGGTAGAGGTTCCCGTCGTCGTCGAACGCGACTGCGTTGCCGTATTGGTCGGCGGTCGTCGTGCCGAGGAGCGTGATGGAGGTCTCCCAGGTCGAGGAGTTGGCATTCGTGCCCGGCACGGGGCTCGACGGGTTCACCTCGTCGCCTACGCCCCCTCCCGGCTCCTCGCCACTGGCGGTCCCGTCGTCGGGGTTCGAGACCGATGGGTCTGAGGCGTCGCCGCCTGACGGGGTACCACCATCGGCCGTCTCGTTGCCTGGAGCGTCCGTCGTACCTCCGTCGGTCACGTTGACGCCCCCTGATGACGGGTTGTCGTCGACGCTCGACCCGCCACCGCTAATCGAGGGTTTCTCGTCGGTGGCGCTGGCCGCCGACCGTTCCCGGTCGTCGACCGAAGATGCAGCACAGCCCACCCCGAGGGCGGTCAGCCCTGTACCGCCGAAGAGAGAGACGAGCAGCGAGGTGCGTAGACGCGGTGACCACATGAAGCGAACGCTACGTAGCCGAAGCCCTAGGTCAACCTGGGTGATGCGGGTGCCCGGATCGCTGACCGCGGGGCACTCCCGTGTGCGTGCAGGCTGCGCGGCACTACCGCTCGGTGTGACCAAGCATCAGACGCCTTCCGCTCAACCGTCGTCGGGGAACACGCAGCGGTTGTCGATACAGAAGCCTCCATCGTCACACGCGCCGCAGTCGATGACGTCGGCGCAGCCATTGCTCGCGAGGCCGCACTCTGCGCCCACTTCGGCGCAGGTCTGCGTGTCACACAGGGGCACGCACTGGTTCGGTCGGTCGGTGGCGCCGCATACCTGCCCGATGGGGCACTCGCCACAGTCGACGCTTCCGCCGCAACCATCCCCGATGAGCCCGCAGGCCGCCCGGATGCTGCTGCAGGTGAGGGGCTCACATGCTGGCTCAGCACACTGGTTCGGAACCCCGGCCCCGCCGCAGAACGCGCCCGCGGGGCACTCGCCGCACTCGACGACGTCACCGCAGCCATCTGCGAGCCGGCCGCACTCGGCGCCCTCGCTCGTGCAGGTCAGGGGCACGCAGCTCGTGAGCGCCACGGGGAGCTGGCAGTTGGGCGCACATGCCCCTGG
>JBMTAX010000078.1:0-9494 GCA_049429145.1 Myxococcota bacterium | reverse complement strand
GGCGTTTCTCGCCACTCTCGAGGGCGTAGCAGGTCGTCCCCTTGTGACTCAGCTCAAGCCGATGGTGCTCGGCACCTGCCTGCCCATGGTGGGGGGCTTCGTCGAGGCATTGCTTTACTTCCGCATGGCGAAGCTGCTGAAGGAACATGCCGACGCGCAGGATAGGTCAGGCCTCATCGTCGGCCTTGCGCTGGTGCGTCCGGTCCTCGCGGTGATGGGGCCTTTCGCCTTCGGGCTGCTTGCCGCCGTTGATGGACCGTTTTCCTTTCCTTGGCTCGTCTTTGGCTCGTTCTCCTTGCTCAGCTTGTCGGTATTGGCAGTCATCACCCAGGTGCTGGTGGGCTCTCTGCTCGCCGCGGTGTTGCCAGCAGCGGCGCACGTCGAGCTCGGCGGTATCGGAGGCGCCGAAGGCTCGGTGGCCGTGTCGACGACGAACGCAGGCCAGCCCCGCTAGCCCTCTGCGTCCGTCGCCGAAGCCTTTGCATCAGGCGAGGAACGACAACATCTCGTCGACGCGCACGAACTTCTCGCGCACCTTTCCCTGCGCTTTGCCGCGCCGCAGCTCCTCCTCGTCGAGTCGCTGCCAATCGGCAAAGCTCACCACCTGGACGTGGCGCTCGGCGAGCAGGGCGAGCAGTGCATCCCGAGAAGGCAGCTCCCTCGCTGACAAGGCGGGCAAGTCCTCGACGAGCGCCTGGGCGCTCTCGACGGCGCAGGGCTTGTTCGTGCCGATGACCCCAGAGGGCCCGCGTTTGATCCACCCTGCGGTGTACAAACCTGGCACCACCGCCCCTTGCGCAAGCACGCGGCCCTTCTCGTTCGGAATGAGGCCGCGCTTGTCGTCGAAGGGAACGCCAGGGATGGGCGCACCGCGATAGCCGACACTGCGGAAGACAAGACCGCACGGCAACGTCTCGCGCGCTCCGGTGTCGACGGCGGCCTGCGAAAATGCGTCCCCTTCGAGGCGGTTTCTCGCGAGCTCGATGCCCTGAACCCTGGTGTCCCCGAGAAGACGGGTGGGCCCTTTGCAGAAATGTACGACGAAGCGGCGGCGCTTGTCTGAGGGGGCGTTCGCGGCGAAGCGCTGCAGGATCTCGTAGTTCTCCCGCAGCTCTTTGCTGTGTGCGTCGTCGAGCTCGGCTTGGCTCGCAGCGTTCAAGACGAGGTCAGCCGGGTTTACCACGGGCTCGCAGCCCGACAGCTCGCCCATCTCGCGGATCTCGGGGGCCGTGAACTTCGCTTGCACGGGGCCTCGTCGACCGACGAGATGCACCTCGCGGATCTTGGAGGACGCGAGGGCCTCGAGGGCGTGCGCTGCGATGTCGGTGTGGCGCAGCTCGTCGACAGTCTTGGCAAGGATGCGCGAGACATCCATCGCCACGTTGCCTTGGCCGACGACGACGGCGACCTCTTGCGAGAGATCGAAGTGTCGGTCGCGGTAGTCGGGGTGTCCGTTGTACCACGCGACGAATTCTGTCGCGGTGTGGCTCCCCGCCAGGTCTTCGCCGGGAACGCCGAGGCGTCGATCGCTCTCGGCCCCCGTGGTCAGGAAGACCGCGTCGTAGTGGCCCCGGAGTTCCTCGAGGCTAACGTCACTGCCAAGGGTGACGTTGCCGAGGAAACGGAAGCGAGGGTCTTGGGCGATTTTGGTGAACTTCGCCGCCACCGCCTTGATTTTGGCGTGGTCCGGAGCGACGCCACCCCGCACGAGGCCAAAGGGCGTGGGGAGGCGATCGAAGAGGTCGACCACGACCGCGGCGCCTGACCGAAACAGTGCCTCGGTGGCATAGAAGCCGCTTGGGCCGCTCCCGACGACGGCGACACGACAGGGACGTTCTTGGCTACCGAGTGAGTGGCTCATGGTTCCTCCGGGGAGGGCTTTTTGGCCAGTGAGGCGAGGGTGGCAACGGATTTCTCGTCGCTCTCACTGTCCAAGAGGCGCCGCCCGTGTCTGAAGGTCAGGGCCACTGGCTTCGGTGTGAGCCAAATGTATCGACACGAAGGGGTGGAACCCGGTGCACTCGGCGGGGGCCCTGCTAGAAGGGAACGAGGAGGCATGACGATGAACGCACGACGACAAGAAGCACGCGTGTGGCTGGTGGTCACCGGACTGCTGGGCTTTCTGGCGGTGGCACTCGGCGCGTTCGGGGCCCACGGCATCGAGGGCTGGCTCGCGGAGCTACCCGACGGCGCGAAGCGACTCCTATGGTGGAAGACCGGCGTCGACTACCACCTTGGCCACACCCTGTTGCTGCTCGGCCTCTCGCTGTTGCCCGAGCACTTTCCGTCTGTGCTCGCCCGTCGCGCGAGGGTCTGCACCATCGTCGGCATCGGGGTGTTCTCGGGCACTCTCTACGTCATGACCCTCACGGGCTACAAAGCTCTCGGCATGGTGACGCCCCTCGGAGGCCTGTGCCTGCTCGCCGCATGGGGCACCCTCGCCCTCGGGGCGTGGCGCTCCCCTCGCACCTGACGAAGCGCTACAAGAAAGCGTGCTCCGCTGTTACCGGTGGCGGCGGAACGGAGTTGACGAGGTCGCGGGCCACCACCCGCAACGCATGACGACTTCGTTCCTCGTCTTTGACGAGGGGGACAAGGAGCTGCTGCAGCGCCCTCGCATCGGGGGGCCGCATCGAAGGGTCTTCATGGAGAGCTTGGTCGACGATGGCCCTGAGCCGTCCAGAGATTTCGATGTGGTCGGGCCACCCGAGACGTGCGCCGCGCCCGTGGGTCTGCAGCATCAGCGACGCAGGTAAGGACTCCACGGGATACGCCCGCTGCGAAGTGAGCAGCTCGAACATCAGCAAGCCGAGGGCGTAGACGTCGGCAGACGGACCCACCGGCTCAAGGCGCGCCTGCTCAGGCGGGAGATAGCCCGGCGTGCCCACGACGACATCAGAAGCACGGTCTCGCGCGGAGAGGAACGCACAGCTGAAGTCGATGACCCGAGGGCGGCCGCGGATGTCGAGGAGCACGCTGCGAGGCGACAGGTTTCGGTGCACGAGGCCGAGGGAGCGGCCACGCAGATCAGCGAGGCCATGGATGCTCGCGACGACGTCACAGAGGTCTGCCATCAGCGTGAGCACCACCTGAGGCTTCATGCGCAGCCGCGCGTGAGTGAAGGCGTCGAGGAGCGCGCTGAAACTCTCCCCCTCGATGTACTCGAGGGCGAGCCATACCCGACTGCCCGTGGTGCCTCGCGTTACGGGCCGGGTGAGACCCGGGTGGTCGAGCATCACAAGGAGCTCCGCCTCGCGTGTGAAGGCATTGAGACGCTCGAGGCTATGGTCGAGGTCTTCCCGCAAGACCTTCAGGACCACCGACTCGCCGTAAGGAAGTCCCACGTCGTGGCGCTCCCCCTCTTCTGGGCGGTAATGGGCACGATAGACCCGCGAGCTCTCCCCCGTGCCGATCTCGTCGACGAGGACAAAGGGACCGATACGTGCATCGACAGACAGGGGGGGCAAGGCCATGAGAGGAGTCTCGCAGAGACTGCCCCTCCGACACCAGCCCCAGCCCGTCGTCTCAGTGGACGCCCGTGGCAGGCTCCTCGTCTTCCACGGCACCCTTCCGCGGGGACAGCTCCTCGAAGACGTGGCTGAGGGGCGCTTCCTTGAGGCGGGCGAACAGCGCCTCGGCGTCCTCGACCGCTAGGGCATGCCGCAGCACCTCGTCGACGCTCTCCACGGGGAGGAAACGCAGCTTCTTGCGCACGCTGTCGGGGATGTCGGCGAGGTCTTTCTGGTTGTCGGCGGGGATGATCACCGTGCTGCAGCCTGCGCGGTATGCCGCAAGTGCCTTCTCCTTGAGGCCACCGATGGCCGTCACGCGACCGCGCAGGGTGATCTCACCGGTCATGGCGACCTCGCGTCGCACCGGCAATCGCAACAACGCTGACACGATGCTCGTGGCCACGGTCACCCCGGCGGAGGGACCATCTTTGGGGATCGCCCCTTCGGGGAAGTGCACGTGGATGTCGATTCGGTCGTAGAAGTCCGCCGCGAAGCCGAGGCTTTGGGCGCGGCTGCGCACATAGGTCATCGCGGCCCGCGCGCTCTCCTGCATGACGTCACCAAGCTTGCCCGTGAGCACGAGCTTGCCCCGCCCTGGCGTCACCGCCACCTCGGTCAGCAACACATCACCTCCGACGCTGGACCAAGAGAGGCCGTTGGTCACGCCCACAAGGTCGTGTCCATCGGTATCCCGTCGACGGTAGCGCTCGGTACCGAGGTACTTCTGTACGCGCTTTGCGCTGATTTTGAGCTTCTGCCCCTCGAGCCTGCGTCGCACCTCGGCCTTCTTCGGGTCGATGGGCTCTTCGGTCGGCGCGGCCACGCCGGACGTCCCCTCGTCAGGTGAAGCAACGGGAGAAGGATCATTCACCTCGTCGTCGACAGACTGGAGGCCAAGCCCAACGGCTGGCGGAGTCGGAGCGGAGGGTCCAGGCGGCGGGGACGTAGGCGCTGGCGGCTCCTCTGAGCGGCTGAGTGCGACGAGCTCCTCGCTGTCAGGCTCTCCCACCTTCTTGAGCAGTTCGATGGCTGCTTTGCGGCAGCAGGTGCCGATCTCCCGCTCGAGGTTTCGCACGCCGGCTTCACGGGTGTAGTTGTCGACGATCTTGCGCAGCGCCGACTCGTCGAAGCTGACCTCTGCGCCGCTCAGTTGTTTGCGCTCTCCGTCGGCGTCGCGCTGCTCGATGGGTGCGAAGGTGGCGAGGCCGTTGGCCTCGAGCTGCTTCGGCACGAGGTAGTGGCGTGCGATCGCGAACTTCTCGAGGTCGGTGTAACCCGAGAGATGAATGGTCTCGAGCCGGTCTTGCAGTGGTCCTGAAATGCCGTGGAGCGAGTTGGCCGTGCAGATGAACAGCACCCGGGACAAGTCGTAGTCGAGGTCGAGGTAATGGTCGACGAAAGTCTGGTTCTGCTCAGGGTCTAGCACCTCGAGCAAGGCTGCCGCGGGATCGCCACGGAAATCCGTAGACATTTTGTCGATCTCGTCGAGCAGCAGCACCGGATTCGAGGTGCCGGCGCGCTTGAGGCTCGCAATCAGCTTACCGGGAAGTGCCCCGATGTAGGTTCGTCGATGACCGCGGATCTCGGCCTCGTCACGCACGCCGCCGAGGGAGAGACGCACGAACTCTCGCCCCGTCGCGCGGGCGATGCTGCGGGCCAGGGAGCTCTTGCCCACACCGGGAGGCCCCACGAGACACAAGATGGGCCCCCGCATCTTGTCGACGAGCTTCTGCACCGCGAGGTGTTCGAGGATGCGCTCCTTGACACGCTCGAGGCCGAAGTGGTCCTCGTTGAGGAGGCGCTCTGCCGTGGCGATATCGATGGGGTCGTGCGAATAGTGCTGCCACGGCAGGGCTGCGACCCAATCGAGATAACCGCGAACCACGGTCGCCTCAGCGCTCATCATGCTCATCATGCGCAGCTTCTTCAGCTCGCGCTGCACGCGCTCACGGGCCTCCTTGGTCAAGGGCTTGTGGCGCAAGCGCTCCTCTAGGTCGTTGAGCTCGTTCTTGAACTCGTCTTGGAGGTCCTCGGCAGCATCTTGGGCAGCGGGGGGTTGCGGCGGGGCCTGGCGCTGCTCGCCGGGCTTCTTGAAGCGGCCACGCACCTTGCGCTGCATGCGCACCACTTCACTCTCCGCGTCGATGAGCTCTGTCAGTCGCTCGATGCGCTGTTTGACGTCGAGCTCTTCGAGGAGCGCCTGCTTGTCTTGGGGCTTGAGCGGCACATAGCCAGCGATGATGTCGGCGCGTCGCGCGGGCACCTCGATCTCGCCCACCTGGCGCGGCACCTCCATCTGCACCCGCTTCGAGAGCCGGGCGTACTCCTCGAACGCGTGCTGGAGCGTATCGAGCAGCACCACGCGACCCTCTTCGTCGACGGTAGCCTCGTCCTGGGCGAGAGGCTCCACCTCCACCACGAAAGGCTCGGCCGCAAGCCCTTCAGGCAACCCGGCGGGCAGGTCGCCGATGGTGGCAAAGCGCTTGATGCGCGCTCGCTGCTCTCCTGCGACGAGCACCTTCATCATGTTGTTCTGCAACAACAGCAGTGTCTTCACGACGCCGATCGTGCACACCGTGTGTACGTCCTCAGGGCCGGGCTCCTCGGTACGAGCGGCGCGCTGGGCCGAAAGCACCACCCGTCGCTCCGTACCCGGTACCGTCGACTTCATGGCGGTCTCGAGGGCGGCCACAGAGCGAGGGCGGCCGACGAACAGCGGCGTCAAAGACTCTGGAAAGATGACGATGTCACGGAGTGGCAGGAGAGGCAGCACGAGGCTGCTGCCCTGTTGACCGCTCTCGCTCTTGTGGGCGCGTGGTGCCTTGGTCTTGTCGTCGCTCATGTTGCGGAGTCCTCGGAGAAAGCCGGTGCGGGGGACAGAGGAGACGAGCGGGCGTCAGTTCACGCCGCTGCTTCCTCCGGGGAGAGCTTGAGAGGCCTCGGGCTCGCCGGGGCTGCCTTCACCATCGCTCGCCATGACGACGAGCGGCGCCTCTTTGCGGACCACAGCTTGTTCGTTGATGACCACCTCACGAGCCTCTTTCAAAGAGGGGACATCATACATCACGTCGAGCATGGCGCTCTCGAGGATGCCGCGCAGACCACGAGCACCGGTGTTCTTGCGCAGCGCTTCTTTCGCGACCGTCTGCAATGCCTCTTCGGTGAAGCGGAGGTTCACCCCATCGAGTTCGAGCAGACGCTTGTACTGCTTCGTCAGGGCGTTCTTCGGTTTGGTGAGGATGTCGACGAGGGCATCGACGTCGAGGTCGTCGAGGGTCGCGACCACGGGCAGCCGACCGACGAACTCGGGGATCAGCCCGAACTTCAGCAGATCTTCAGGCTGCACCTCTCGCAGCACTTCCCCAGGACGGCGCTTCTCTTTCCCGGTCACGGTGGCCCCGAAGCCCATGGTCTTCTTGCCGACCCGCTGCTCGATGACCTTCTCGAGACCGCTGAAGGCGCCGCCGCAGATGAACAAGATCTGCGAGGTGTCGACCTGCAGGAACTCCTGTTGCGGGTGCTTGCGCCCCCCCTTCGGGGGCACGTTGCAGTTCGTGCCCTCAATGATCTTGAGGAGCGCCTGCTGCACACCCTCACCCGAGACGTCACGCGTGATCGACGGGTTCTCCCCTTTGCGGGTCACCTTGTCGATTTCGTCGATGTAGACGATGCCCCGCTGCGCGCGTTCGATGTCGTGGTCGGCCGCGTTCAGGAGGTTGACGATGATGTTCTCCACGTCCTCGCCGACATACCCCGCCTCGGTCAGGCTCGTCGCGTCAGCGATGGTGAACGGGACCTTGAGCAACCGGGCGAGGGTCTGGGCGAGCAGCGTCTTGCCAGAGCCGGTGGGGCCGATGAGGAGGATGTTCGACTTCTGCAGCTCGACATCGTCGGTGTCGACGTTCGAGTAGATGCGCTTGTAGTGGTTGTGCACCGCCACCGAGAGCACCTTCTTGGCCCGCTCTTGCCCGATGACATACTCGTCGAGCACTGCCTTGATCTCGGACGGCCGCAGCAACGTAGGTGCGCCGGCGGTCTCTTGTTCGGCTTCGACCTCCTCGGCGATGATGTCGTTGCAAAGCCCGATGCATTCTTCGCAGATGTACACGCTCGGTCCAGCGACGAGCTTTTTGACCTCTTTTTGGGTCTTGCCGCAGAAGGAGCAGATCAGGGTGTTGTCGTCGCGTTTTGAAGCCATAGCCCCGTCTGTTTAACCATCTTGGGCCAAAGCGCAAATCATCGCGTCGTGCCGGGGGTCGGGGCGGGGCTCCGGCGGGGGTAGGGTGGTGGGTGCCCCACCGGGGCGCACGGGAAGCGGTGCGGAACTGACGAGGATCTGCGCTTGCGCTAGCGTCGGCGTCTACGAAAAGGGTGGCGCGAAGGCCGGGAGAGGCCTAAACCACTCGTCCCTGCGATTGGAGCCCGTTGCATGAGCTACTCCCCCGTCGTCATCGAACAGACCCCACGCGGTGAAGTGCAGTACGACATCTGGTCGCGTCTGCTCAAAGACCGCATCGTGTTTCTCGGGCGCGCCATCGATGATCACGTGGCGAACCTGATTGTCGCCCAGTTGCTCTACCTCGAAGCAGAAGACGCCGAGAAAGACGTCATCATGTACTTGAACAGCCCTGGTGGGTCGGTGACCGCGGGCCTCGCCATCTATGACGCGATGCAGTATGTGCGCTGCGACGTCGCCACCGTGTGCGTGGGGCAGTGCGCGTCCATGGGCGCGGTGCTCCTTGCTGCGGGTGCCGCGGGCAAGCGTCAGATCCTTCCCCACAGCCGCGTGATGATCCACCAGCCCCACGGCGGCGCGGGAGGCACCGCGGCTGACATCGAGATTCAGGCGCGCGAGATCATCAAGCTCAGAGGGGTCTTGAACGAGATCCTGCGCAAGCACTCCGGTCGCTCACTCACCGACATCGAGCGCGACACCGACCGAGACAAATTCATGAGCGCCGCAGAGGCCATCGAGTACGGTCTCGTCGATAAGATCATCGCGCAACACCAGCCGGAGAAGAAAGCCGACTGAGCGTGCGTGGCGAGAAAAGGGGCACCCTCAGTCGAGGGTGCCGCACTCTTGCTCGGCGTCGCTGAAGGCATCGACGTAGGCGTCGCGCTCGTCTTCGCATTCGCCGTTGTGGTCGGCCTCGGTGAAATCACGGCACTCGAGCTGCGCGCGGCAGGCGTCGTAGGCCAGCTTCGCGTCGGCGAGGTCTTGGCACACATCCTCTTTGTTGGCGCGGTAAGCCCTGATCTGCCCGTCGTAGTTCACCTGGCAGATCCGCTCGTAGTCTTCCCCAGGCGGATCGCTGGCACACTCGCGATTCTTGGCGCACAGCGCCTGGGCGGTGCACCCCCCGAGGGCAGCGACCAGCAGACACACAGCGGAAATGGAGACGATGTAACGCATGATGACCTCGTGCGGCGCGCTGGCGCCGGCTACTCGTTGCACCGGTTGCCCGCCTCGTCTTGGAGGTCGCGGATGTCCTCGAGCTCGTCCTTGCACTCGTTCTCGTTCAGCTTGAACGCAGCACACCCTTCCTCGACGGCGCATTGGTACCAAAGCTCGTAGGCGACGGCGAGCTCGGCGCAGACGCTCTCGCGGTTCGCTCGCAAGGCGTCGAGCAAGGTCTGCTGGTTTACGGCGCAGACCGCAGCGTTGTCATCACTCTCCCCCTGGATGGGGTCGAGCAAGAGCCCCTCAAAGTCGTCGCAGTCTGCGGCGAGGTCGCAGTAGGCCTGCACCGTGGGGTTACACCCCGTGAGCAATGACAGTGCTGCGAGCGCCGCAGCGGGAAGGAGAGATGAGATGGTCGCTCGTCGCATGACAAGACCTTCCGAAGGGGCAGAGAGACTGACGGTTCTATGCCTGACCTGCCCCCTCGCTGCAAAGGCTTCTGCGCTGCAGATCTGTCCATGGCCCCGCGAGAGGACACCGGGCGCTCAATCACGCAAGACCACCTCGACGCCCTCTTGGGT
>JBMTAX010000077.1:0-9538 GCA_049429145.1 Myxococcota bacterium | reverse complement strand
CGCGCCCGAACCTCCCTCTCCCGAGGTGATTGCCGCTGAGCGACAGGCCGCGGCCAAAGAAGCGGAGAAGAAACGCGAGCAGGAGCTCGAGGAATCCTATTCCGAGCAGCAAGAACGCTTGTGGACCGAGCGCATGGGGGCTGTCGGGGCAAGCAGCGATGACGTCGTCGTGGAACTCGTACGGGATTGGCTGCGGAATGGGGACTTCCCGATGCTGGCTCGTGGCTTTCTCATCTTCGGCGACCGTCTGTCGTCGGCCTTCACCAGCGACGGTTCATTGGCCCTCAAGAAACTCGAGTTTGCTGATTATTTCCGCTCCTGCGACGAGAACCAGCTCCCGAGTCGCCCCGACTTCTTCCGTCGTCTCAACCAATCGGCGATGAGCGCTCATCTGCTCTCGCACAGCGACGTGCAGCTCTTCCGCTCGTTGCGCGAGGAGTTTGGCTCGAGTGGTGTGGTGGCGCTGATGGGGGAACTCCCGGCACGCTACGCCGCCTTGCTCTTTGCCCTCGTGCCACGCGACACCCAGTACGATGTGGCGAAGCTGTTGCCGCCAGAACTTCGGACTTTGGTGGCACAGCAACTCTTCGCGTCCTCGCGCATGTCGAAGAGCGAACGCGAGTACGTCTTCAGCAGCATTCACGCCGCCATGGAAGGCAATGCGCCGCCCCCGCCGCCGAAAGATCTCGTCACCGATCGCGGGCCTGCTGTCGACGCGGCGTCGGCGCTCTCGGTTCTCCTCCCCACCATCGAGGCAGCTGCCCGCAGCGCCTTGCTCGCCAAGGTACTGCAGTCGGGTCGCGGTGCGGCGCCTCGGTGGTTCGAGGACATCCTCTTCCCCGAGATGCTCGATCGCCTCGAGGCGGAGCAGCGAAAGGACCTACTGCTCGACGTCGACATCCGTGCCCTCGCGGCATGGCTGTCTTTGCAGGATGGCGATTGGCAGCGGGCATTTATGCAACAGCTCTCGGCGACGATGCAGGGAGCGCTTCGCAATAACGCCGGGTTTGAATCGCGGGTGGAGCAAGTGCAACTCGCCCAAGAGGCGCACAAGCAGATAACGAAGGCGCTCAAGACCCAGTACGCCAAAGGCCGCGCGCACTTCGTGAACCTGGCGGCCTAAGAGGACTGACGATGAGCCAGCGAGCAGCCATCCGTGGGGCGTATTGCGGGGATCGTCTCCGCCGGTTCGCCTTGTGGGTGAGCGCGCTGTGCGCATTGCCAGCCTGCAACGAGAACAATTGGAAGGTACCCATCGTCGGCGCGGGGGCGCTTTTCTCGTTGGCCGATGCGGTCTGGGTAGAAGAAGAGGAGACGCTCTTTGTCTTCTATCGCATCGTGTCCGTCCAAGGACTGAGCGACAAATCGCAGATCGAACTGAAGTACCGTACCGACGACGAAGATGTTCCATACACGCCGCTCGCAGCGCTGAGCCCAGTGCACGAGCACGTGAAGGTGGAGTGCGGACCCTTGGTGCTGTGCGGCAGCTTCAGTCTGCGGGTGCCGCTGCAGCCGCGCTATGTCGATCTTCGCCTGCGCTACCATGAAGACGGTGAAGTCTTCTTGACCACCCTCGTGCAGTACTACGTGGTAAGCGCTGGCGCCGACCATTCCCAGCGCAGCGCCGTGATCTACGGGGTCTTCGACGAGCGCAACGAGCGCGTGCAATGGCGGCTGCGCCATCAATTTCCGAACTTGCGCAACGAAGAAGCCCAGGCCCTCGGGCTCCGTCGTTGGTTCCAGGTCGAACAGGCTTCCTACGGTGATGCGGGCCTTGACGCGCCCTTCGCATCGCTCGACAACGCCTACGGCTATGGCCTCTTCGCCGAGTGTCCTGCAGAGTTCACGGACCTCGATCACCCGCCCGTCGAGACCACGGAGCGCGCGATCTTTCAGAGCCAGACGCTGCCACTCGAGTCGTCGGCGAGCCCGCACGTCTGTGCCCACGCAACGGTGGTCGATGCCCGCGGCACCTATCGCACCAATGCCCTCGCCCAGAAAAACCCCGAAGTGAGGCCCGCCTTTGCCGCGCTGCGCACACCCGTGCGCGAGCTCAAGCAAATCCGCTATTTCTTCGAGACCTGCGATCTCACCGTCTCAGAGGGCCACCGGCAACTGCAGCTGCAGCGCATGCTGATGGACGAGAGCCACTCCCACTGTGTCGATGATTTCGAAGACGACAACTTCTGGGCCCGCATCAGCGGCTTGCTTCGGGCGCGCCTCGACGAAGAACGTTCCTCGGGTGAAGATATGGCGCTCGTTATCGCGCTGCAGCGTGCAGACAACAATCAGTTGTTACCCCAGCGCATCGCAGTAGCCCTCAGTGAAGTGATGGCCTCGGAAAGGGAGAAGAGCTCTCCGCGACTTGCGGGAATTTTTGTCTATGACAGCGACAGTTACGTGGGAGGCAGTACCGGTTTCCAAACGACGACGCTTTGGTGCCCGAGTTCCTTTGGTGGCGATGACCTCGACTTCATCAGCGACAGTGGCGTCCGCGACTGTGGACTCAGCAGCGAATTGGAGTTACCCATCAATGATTCGCTGCGGATTTCAACGCTGCCTGTGCTGCCGACCCGTCGTCAATATGAGACCTTTGTCGCAAAATACGGTGAGCAGGCTCTCGGTAGCATGCTTTCGATGGAGCTGCGCGCCCCGACCTTTGCCGCGACGTCTTTTCATGTAGACCTTGGCGGCTACGCCGTCGCGACTTTCTTCGACGACGAGACCATCGCAGGGGGACCACAGCGGGTGTTCTCGACCTGCTTCGAAGAAGCGTCCGTGCCAGCCGTTGTCTATGATTTCCGAGACGGAAGCGTCTACGGCCTCGAGGAACTCCCGTTTCGGCACGCGAATGACCCACAAAGTGAATATTACCTCGGGCTCGCTTGGGACTTCGCTATGTACGTCACCCTCGAGTACCTGATCCCCGGTGCGGTCGAGGTCAGAGAGCCGCTTCGCGTCGCCCTTCCTCTGCCAGGTGCTGAGCCGGCCGAGGCGTACCCAGGGTCTGACCAGTGGCGGCAAGACAGCTTTGATCTGTCGCCCACGCTGGCCGTGTGTGAACGCTTCTGTCGACATGCGACCTTTGATGCGGCCGGGGTCTACAATGCGCGAACCACGTTCGAAGGGGCCTACGCCGCGCAATGTTACCGACCGGTGTATCCCGTGCTTGGCAACGGAGGGTTTCCCTTTGACCCCTAAGGCGCGGCCACAACAGCCTTGTCCACGAGGTCTTGGTTACCTGCCTCAGCGCAAGTGCGGGCCGCGTGGCCTTGTGCCGTGGGCAGGCCTCGTGTGGTGGGTGGCGGCAATCGGACACGCCGCGCCTGCGGCGCCACAAGACCCCGCTGACGTCGGCGTGGCTCTCCCGAGCGACGAGAGCATGCAGGCGAATGAGCAAGATCCTGGCGCTGCACCTCCGGGAGAAGACGCTGGGTCAGCACCTACAGCAGCGAGCGAAGAGAAGCAGGCGCTCGGCGACACCGAGGTGAAGAAAGCGCCGCCGCTCACGGAAGACACCACCACGGTCCACCGAGCAAAGGCTACGTCTGCACAACTGGCCGAGCATTTTCTCGGTACCGCGGCACGCTCGGTTCGATTCGATTGGCGGCAATCCCCGGTGCAAGTCGGGGCCTATGTCGGTGAGATTCTCGAGCGGAATAACTTCTATTCTCACCGATATGGCGTTGCCGCGCGCAAGGCTTTCTCTGACCTCATTGTAGAGGGCAGCGCGAGCTACGTCTCGACAGAGCCCACACCCAGCAGTGAGCTCCTGGCGTTGACGCCCTATCGGCAATACGGGCGCCCCGATCGGTTCGAGTTCGAGCTGAACGCGGGCTACGCCGTCGCCGAGGGTGTCGTCACGCAGCAGTTCGGCTTCATCCCCCCCGCGGAGATGGCTTTCGTCGTCTTGGGCGGTGCTCGATATCTCTTCTACCCAGAGGTACTTTCCGACCGAAGCTATGCAAGCGTCACTGATTTCACGGCGTTGGCGCAATCACTTTTCTCCCCTTCCCTCAGCGCCGACGACCGGGGACGAATCGAGCCTGGCAGCGAAGGCGGCATGTTGGTGGATGCGGCTCGCGTCCACACGATGATGGGGGCCAGCGTCGACGTGTACTTTGTGCCTGGGGTTTTGATTTCACCGCGCGCGATGCTTTCACTTCCCCTCTTCGCACTGGCCACAGGGTCGGGGCTTGGGTTTTTCTGGGAGCTTGGTCTCTGCGTCGGGTATTCGCTGTGATGAGTCGTCGTGCGCGAGCGGGCGCAGCGCCAAAGCCCTGCGTGCTCAGCTTCTTGTTTGCTTTTTTGCTGCAGACGACCGCCACCGCATCGAAGGCTGCCAGAGAGGCCGATGAATGGATCCCGCCCGTCGACGAGCCCGCCCAGCGTATCGTCCACTGGAACGCCCGTGCGGCGCTGCGCGCAGAGGAACCGCGCGAAGCGCTGCGCCTGTGGCTCTTGAAGAACGCCCTCTCGCAAGCTGGCGAAGGGCCCGACGCCGAGGAAGACTTTCGCAGCGCGGTGTGGGTGGCGATCGGTGACCTCGGCCTCTGCCCAGATGGGCTCGCCCTCGACGAGAAAGGTGCGGGCCTATGGCCACTCGCCACCTACAACTGGGCGCTGCGCCGCGCGGCCGCTTCTGGTGACGACGAAGAAATCGACGCCTGGGAGGCCTTCGCAGGGGGCATGCAGCAACGGCCTATCTCCCTGCACGACGTGCTTTCCCTGGAGGAACTCAAGAGTGTTCGTTTCGCGCGCACCGGCTGCTTCGGGGAATGGTGGGCCATTGCCCGCACCCAAAACGCACTCGTGCTGCCCGACCTCAACGACCGCGGTTTCCTCGCACGCCTGCTCTACGGCCTCGTGTTGCGTGCGCAGCGCACGTTGCGGGAAGAGGGCATCGAGGGGAGAGCGGTCCTCACGACTCGTCTCTTTGACCTCAGGCTCGCCATGGTGAAGCTGGCGGCGGCCAAGAGCCAGCAAGAGACAGGGTTATTCGACGAGCTGCTCGCTGGTGCGGGGGTTTCGGGGGAAGGCCGGCAAGCCCGCCGCCGAGAGAGACTCGCGCGCTTTCGTGCTTCCAACGATGCGGAGCTGTGGCGCGTGGCGAGGTCATGGCCTGCGCTCGAATGGATGAGCCTTAGCCAGCAGCGTCGTCTTGCACTCTTTGGCGACATGGATGGGGAGGGCGGCGACGTAACGCTACAGCCGCTGGTGCTCGACGTCATCGATCGGCTCATCGAAGACAAGAAGGGAGCAGAGCTCGAGCAGTGGCTTGGCCTTGCCCAGAAAGAAGCCCACCGCGGCTTTCTGAACGAAGCGGTTACCGAGGGGGAGCGCGGCGAACGCATCTTGTCACTCTCCGTCGAACAGGGTTTTCGCGAGCGAGCCGCCATCGCCCTTCATCGCGGCGTCGCCGCGCTTCAGCGCGGCGAGGTGATGCCGGCCCTGCGGGCCTTCGCTTTCTCGCTCGCTCATGCGGAAGAATCGAGCCGCGCCGAAGAGGTGCATCGGCTGGCCTTGCGCTGGCTCAGCTTCGTCTTGTCGGAGTTCGAGACCAGTGAAGAGGTGATGGTGGTCCTCGAGGAATTCGTTCCTGACGCAGACCGCCGCGGCATTTGGGAGCGACTCCTTTGGCGTGCCGCCTTGCGCGTCGACACGAACTCTTTCGAGCGAGTGCGGCTGCGCATCAAAGGGCGCGGCAGCCTCGCGCGAACGGCCTCGCTTCTCGCGCCTCTCGCAAACGGGCAACCAGCCGCAGTATTCGCCCTGCTCGAGGAGGAGGGGCAAGCCGAGGGCACACGCCACGGGCTCGTACGTTTCCTTGCGGCGTACCTCGATCATCTCTCCCTTGAGCCGCTGCACGTGAGGGTGGAGCACACCCCGATGCTGCGCCGTGTCCTCGACGAGCTTGAGGCCTACAGCCTCGGCGGGCAGCGCTCCGTGGTCCGCAAGGCAGAGCGACTCTCGGCTCGTGCCCAGGCGTTGCTCGACGTCAGCGGCGCGTACGACGAGTCCTTGCGTGGCAACGTGAAGTATTCCCTGCCAGAGCGTGAGGCCTACGCCGGCAGCGTGAGGCTCTCCCCCACCGACGAGCTGCCGTGGCCTTTCCGCTTCCCCAAGGTGACGGCGCCGAGCCCGTTTACGCGCATCGCACTCACTCCCGTGGAGTGGCGCAGGGCCGATGGCACGTTGGTCTATGGCTGGAGGATCCACGAGTGACCACCCGGCCGAACCGAGAGCAACTCGAAGCACGACGACGAGAGCTGCGAGAGCGCGCTGTGTCTGCAGCGCAGCGCGTCCGCGACACCCTCGACCAAAGGCAGCAGCAGCGCCGGCAACAACAGACGCAGCGAGTACAAGAGAACAAGAAGCGAAAACTGGAGCGCCGCCTGATTCGGCGTCCCCCGAAGCAAGAGGAACTGCTCCGTCAGCTCCGTATGCGACGCCTCGGTCGCCTAGGGCTTTTGCTGGTGTGTGCCACGATCATTCTGTGGCTACTCGCTCGCTGTGACGACGAGCCACCGGCTCCGACGCCGGTAGAGCTAACGTGCGAGGAAAGCCAGCCCTGTGAGCCCGCGGTGAAGGCTCCCCAGAAGCCACGGCCACGCAACGCCAAGCTGGTGGGCGACGATCGTGACCGCATCGGTCTCGCGCGAGCCTCGGCACCGTCGTGGCTCTCGGCTTTCCGCTTCCAAGTATCGGCCCGCAGCCCTTTGATCGCCCGCTGTTTCGATGACGCCACAGCGCCCGGGTTGCTGCGCCTGTCGACCACCGTGGCGCCGCGGCTTGGCACGCTCTCGGGCTCGGTGCTCGAGCCCATGGGCGAACGCACAGAGCTCAGCGCTGCACAGCAGCGGTGTGTGCTCGACGCCCTCGATCCGCCTTACCGACTAGAGCCAGGCCCCGACGACGAGCTCGGCACCCGCGTCACGCTCGTCATCGAGTTCTGAAGGGGTCGTCAGGCGGAGTGAATGAACGGATGCTGGACGACACCGCCCTCGAGCAGAGCATTCGTGACGCGTAGCCGTTGTGTTGCCCCATCGAGCTGCCTTCGTCCGTCTCTCGGGCAGGGGGAGAGTCTCTGCAGCAGCCCGGTGACTTGAACGACCAACGTCGAACCCGCGCACTCCTCGACCACGAAGCGCGCCTCGCGTCGTGCTGCCGCGAAAAGAGCGGAGAAGACCAGAGGAAATCACCGACCCTGCGGTGCGCGACTGGTTCACCAAGGAAGCCTGCCGTGGTTTGGCCCTCGTCGCTCTCGATCGCCACGACGAGGGCTTGCTCCCCACAGCGGACCTCCTGGGGGAAGCGTTGCCCATCCGCGTGAACTCGTCGGTCCCGGCAGGGGGAAAACGTCGCCGCTTCCGACTGCGCGGACGTCGTTATCTCGCATTCCATTCGTGGTTTGTGAGGAGAGACGCGTGCCGCCCGCGATGGGTTCGACATCCTCCCCGTGGCCGCGCTCGCCGAGGTCACTCCCACGAGCGCAGCCCGGGTCAGCCTCAGAGAAGCCCGAGGCCAAAATAGGCGACCGTCGAGAGCACGCCCAGAATCGCCATGCCCATCATCATTTTGTCATGCGCACAGGCATGCTTCTCCTGCTGGCAGCCACCGAGGGGACACATCTTCGACATTGCTTCCTCCGTATTGCTCGAGAGACCCGTTCTCTCGGTTCCTGGAGTTCGCGAAGCATTCGATTGTTACAGCAAACCCAGATCCGCCTCGGCCAGGGCGTAGGCGTGTAACGAATCTGCCTGTGGAGGAGACGTAGGGGGCGCGCACCCATGCGCCAAGGAGTTCCTATGCCTCACCTTCTTTCGCCACGTTCCTTTCCCCTCCCCTTGCTCTTCCTCTACTGCTCCCTGTCGCTCGCTGGGGTGAGCGCGTGCGGAACCGTCGACGATGCCGAAGATGATTCCGTCGACGCAGCGGAAGAGGAGCCCAGCCTCGCAGAAGGACCTGGTGCGTTCGCCGCTGACTTTCGCAACAGCGCTAACTTCTTCAGCCTTATGAGTGACCCGGTCGCAGGCACGAGCCCCCATGGCACCGTGCAGATTTGGTATTCGACCAATATTCGTGAACTCGTCGAGCAAGGGAGCGAAGACTTCACCGTGCCCGCTGGCACCGTCGCCATCAAGACGGGGGATATGGAAGGCGATGGTGTGGTCGACGCCATCACCGTCATGGTGAAAGAGACGAGTGGCTTCGACAAAGACAACCAAGATTGGCGTTATGAGATGCGCACCCCTGACGGCGCTGTCATGACGGACGAGAGCTCGGGCATGCCCATGAGCGGCTCGATGCAGATGTGCATCGCCTGCCATAGCGCCTACGCAGGGCGCGATTACCTTGCGGGTACGACGCTGCGATGAGCGCAGAGCGCTGTGATTGTCACGAGGGAGGTGAGCCGCTGGGCTCGCTCTCCTCGAGCGCAGTGTGACCTGTGATTGGCCGCAGTGACCTGGTGAGCGAATGTGGTGTTAGCTTCTGTTCGTTCCACGCAGGGAGGTCTGCCGTGAAGAGAAGCGTGTGGCTTGGGCTTGCGATGTGGGTGGTGACCCTCCCCCTCGGGGGCTGCTCTCTCGCCTATGTGCTCGCGGCCGAGCGTGCTGTGGACGAGCGTGCGCGAAGCATCGAGGAAAAATCCCCGGTCTTCGAGGTGGTGGCCCCCGAGGCGCTCGCCACGGTGCGCCGTGTCGCCGTGGTCGACTTTCGCGACATCTCGTACCGTGAGAACGGCTACACCGAGGTGTATCCCGGGACGCCGATGCAGGGTCGCCTCATCTGGAACCACGACGCAGCCAGCCTCATGCTCGCCGAGCATTTCGAGAATCAACTGCTCACGAGCCGCGCCGTCGAGGTGGTGGAGCGCAGCCGGCTGACCATGGTGCTCGATGAGCAAGCGCTGCAAGCGAGCGGCATCACCGGGGAGGTGCTGCCAGAGATGGCGGCGGGTACCGCCGGCGCCGACGCGGTGCTCCTCGGCACCATCACCGCCGGACTCATCTATAGCCCCCAAGACCCCGGGGTGCGCTCCCTCATCGCGTTCAGCGTGAGCGTGCGCCTCGTCGACACCCGCGATGGCCGCATCCTCGCCTTTGGTCGCGACTCGGTCATGCGCGCCGACCACCTCCCCGACGTGCAAGAGGCCCTCGAGACGCTGTCGTCGCGCCTCGTCGGCAAGCTCGCCGCCGCCGTGAATGAGTCCCGCGCACGCCATCCCGCGGCCACCGCGCCGGCACGCGAGCAGTACATGGTGCCCCACCTGCCCGCGGGCCCGGCTGTTGCCGTACCGAGAGACCCGGCGCCGTAACTTCACGCACGAGGACGAGACCGGATCCCGTCCTCGCACCTCACAGCCGCCATTCCATCCCGAAGGACACCGCAGGTCCCCCGCCGACGCCGACGGCAGAGCCGCCGCGGCTAGTCGTGAGCGCCAAGGTGCCCGCGTTGCCGGTGCCGAAGAAAAGCGTACGCACCCCTATCTCCCCGCAGCCAACGCCCGGGAGGCCAAAGGGCCCGGCGCCACAGC
>JBMTAX010000076.1:0-9656 GCA_049429145.1 Myxococcota bacterium | reverse complement strand
GGCCCAGCGACCTCGCCCATGATCCCGATGACGCCGCCCCCGACGGCTTTGGGGTGATGGAGCTGTTCCGCCTCAGCGTGAACGACCTCGTCCGTCGTCTTGATGACCCGCTCGACAGGGCGTCGTTCTACGACACCACCACCGGCAACTTCTCCACCCAGGAGCTTCCAAAAGTCTACCACTTGAACCTGGTGTTGCGGGCCGAAGACTCTCGGGCTCGACGTCGCTACTGGGCTCGCCATCGCGTGGTCGTCAATCGCCGCGGGATCCTCCGTATCGACCCGGTCGTCGAGCGCACCGAGGACATGCCTCCCCCCTGACCTCCCATCCGTGTAGCGGTACACGTTCGGGTAGGTGAATCTCCCATCGGTCGGATGTCGTAGGGGGGGGATCCTTGCGTACACCCAACTCAGCTCCCTAGAGTCCGCCCCTTCTTCGGATCCTTCCCCACTTCGCGGCGCCCTGCGCGCCCTTGCCTGCCCCTGGGGGTCTTGATGCGTTCTGGTCGAGTTTCGCTGGCGCTGTTTCTCTCCGCGCTTCCTCTCGTCGCTTGCGAGTGTGACCCGACCCTGAACCGGGTTGCGCCGCGCATCGAACTCGCCTTCCCCGGGGACGACGACGGGACTCCTTGTGCTGAACTCGGTGTCCGTGACTGCGCCTTTGACTTCGGCGATGTTCCCATCGGCTCTGCCCGGCAGTTTCGTGTACTGCTGAAGAACCCCTCCCCCGTCGATCTCATCCTGCAAAGCATCGAACTGTCCGACGATAGCGACCCCTCGTTCTCCATCGAGGGAGAAGTACCGACGAGCGTGCTCGCCACCGACGGGACAAAAGGCGAACTCCTGATCGTGCAATTCACGCCCACGGTCGCGAGCCAAGTCACCGCGCGGCTCATCATTCGCTCCGACGCCGCCAACCTTGATCCAGGTGAGGATGTCGAGGTCCTACTGACTGGCAACGGCCTCGATCAGGGGTACGGTGACCTCGTCGTCAGCCCCCCTTCTTGTGATTTCGGGGATGTTGGCGTCGGTGTCACGGCCTACTGTGATCTCTCCTTGGAGAACGCGGGTGAGCGCGAGCTCCTCGTCACGGGGATTTCCTTCTCGGCAGACACCGACCGGCAGGTCTTCGGCCCGTCGACGGTGTTCGCCATCCCCACGGCCATCCAGCCCCAGACGGGCGTGAGCCTGCGCCTATACGCGAAGCCCGGCGCGCCGGGTGAGGTCCTTGGCACTCTCTTGCTCGAGAGCACCGATGCGATCGAGCCGGTCACCGAGGTACCCCTGAGGGTGAACGGTGCGGAGGCGCCCACAGCCATCGCCGAGGTCAAGAGCGTCAACGGTGTTCCGCCCCAATCGGGTGATGTGCAGGTTCGTCCGCTCGACGACGTGGTCATTACGGGGGTGAACTCGCAGCCTGCGCTCCCGACCGGAAGCATCGCCGCCTACCGCTGGACGCTCATCGAGAAGCCGCCCGAATCGAGCGTGCAGCTCACCCAGCCGAACGCCATGGAAACGGGCTTTAGTTTCTCGTCAGCGGGCGGCCCTCGCTCCGGGCTCGACGTGGCGGGCACCTTCATCATCAAGCTCGAGGTCACCGACAACAACGGCGCGGTATCGACCAATGATGCGCGGGTCATTCTCTCGTCGGTGGCTTCCGAGCGCCTCTATATCCAGCTCACATGGGATAGCCCGACCAACGATATCGACCTCCACCTGAAGCGGTCGGCCGACGACTACTGTTCCGATGAGAGTTGCTATTGGCAAAACTGCAAACCCACGAGCTTCTCCCCGCCTGAGTGGGACGGCATCTCAGGACGCAGTGCTGGCGACCCCAACCTCGACGTGGACGACCTTTCTGGATACGGCCCCGAGAACATCAACGTCGACACCCCAGGCAATGGCAACTACCAAGTCGGCGTTCATTACTTCTCGGGCACGACGGACACGTACGCGACAGTCAAGATCTACGTCAATGGCGGCCTCGCCTTTGAGGCCAGTCGAGAGCTCGTCAACGACGACGACTTCTGGGAGGTAGCCGAGGTGCAATGGCAGAACGGAGCTGCTGTCGTCGCGCCGTTCAACTCCTTCGAGGAAGACTGGTACTGTTTCTGATCGTTCGGGTTCTCTGCGGGAGGGTGCGCACGCTGGGCGACCACGCTCGCAAACGGTAGCTTGCCGCATGAACCAAGCCCTGCCGGCTCCCAGTCCGTCCGGTGCGCCCGTGGCTGTCTCCCTTGGAGGAGAGGGGCACGGGGGCGGCCGCGGACTGATCACCGGCTACCACGAGCTGAGCGACACCTTGTTTCTCGCGTTGCTCGACGAGGTGGGACCAAGGGGGGTGTGGGGGACTGCGGCGACGCTCCTCGGCGGCTGCAGCGCCGCTACCTTCCTCGTTGGGGGACTCGCCTACCACGTGAGCGCGCTGTGGCTGAGCGCAGGTTTCGCGTCGCTGGCGTGCATGCTCGCAGGCACGCTCGCGACGGAGCGCCGGCAGCGACGACAGGCGTTGATGGCTTGTGGGGTAAGATTAGGTCTGAGTGAGGGGTTTGCTGCACAGGTTGCATTGGACCTCGAGCGCCCTGTACGCAGCGACGAGGGGACAGGGGCCGCAGCAGGCCTTGGTGCCAGTTGGCCTGAGGAGCGCCTCGGTCACCTACGCGCGCTGCAGCATCAGCGCGAGCGGGGTCGAGCGCCCGGGCTCATGGGAGAGTCATCCGGCAGGTCAGATCATCAGGCGGGCGAGGGCGGCGGCGATGGCTCCTGCCACGAGGCAGATCAAGATGGTCGCGCCTAGGTACAGCACGAAATGCCCCACCTTGCCCGCCTCGAGGAGTTGCAGTGACTCGAGGTTGAAGGTCGAGTAGGTCGTAAACCCGCCGCAGACCCCCGTCATCAGCAGGGCTCGCCAGCCCGCCGCTTCGGGGCCGCGCGAGGCGAGCAGCGCCCAGAGCACACCGAGCAGCGCCGAGCCGAGAACATTGACGAGGAGGGTGCTGAGGGGGAGCGGGCTCGGCAGACTTTTTGCGGCCCAGACCCCGACGAGGTGTCGGGCCCCGCTGCCAGCGGCGCCACCGATACACACGAGCAATAGCTGCTGCATCACGCGAAGCTACCGGAAGGCATCCGCTGGGACGACTTCCGGAGCTCACCTGTTTCGCTGTGCAGCCCGCTGCTCACTACGCGCTCATCGCCCATGGCAAACAGCACAGTCCCCGTCATCGCCAGCTATAGGCGGGACGCTCCTCGCTGACGCCGCGCAAGAGCCGCGCGAGCTCGAGACGCTCCTCGCGGAACTGCCCCACGGCGGCCTCTTCTGCCATGGCGATCGCCCGGCTGAGATCGAGGTGAGCCACGTAGGGGCTCCCCCGCAATAGCTCTGCGCCCAGGGCCGCGGCGGTGGCGAAGCGTGCGTTGGCGCTCAGTGCGGTGAAGTCATGGTGGAGCTCACTCGCGCGCAACTGTCGTGTCGTCTCGAGGGCACGCTCGCCGCGAGGGGCCTTGTGCCGCACCCGTACCGTGGCGAGGTCACCCTCGGTAACGCGGTCACCGTCGCGAAGGACGACCTCATACAGCGCCGTAACGGTGTGCCCTGCGCCTATCTCGCCGGCGTCGACGCGGTCGTTGCGGAAATCCTGATCCGCGACGTCGCGGTTCTCGTACCCAATCAGCCTGTAGGAGGCGACCTGCTCAGGGTGGAACTCCACCTGGATCTTCACATCCTTGGCGATCACTTCGAGGGTCCCCGTCAGATCGTCGACGAAGACCTTCCGTGCGGCTTTGTCGGAATCGATGTAGCTGTAGTTTCCGTTACCCGCATCCGCGAGTTGTTCCATCAAATGATCGCGATAATTGCCGGTACCGAATCCGACCGTGGACAAGGTGACGCCCTCTGAAACATAGCCGCGGATCTGGTGCAGCATGTCCTCGTGAGAGGTGCGCCCGATATTGGCGTCGCCGTCGCTGAGGACGATGACGCGGCTGTTGGTCTCGCTGCTCAAAAAGCGGTGGGCATTGCGGTAGGCGAGCTCCATCCCTGAGCTCATGTGGGTTCCGCCCGACGATGTGAGTTCGTCGATGGCTGCATGAATCTGCGCCCGACCTCGGGAGGTGACCTTTGTCGCGGGCAATACTTCCCCCGTGTGCCCCGCGTAGGTCACGATGGAGACAGAGTCGCGTTCGTCGAGTTCATTCGTAAGCAGGTGCAGGGCTCGTTGTGCCATTGGCAGTTTGTCAGGAGCGCTCATCGAGCCAGAGACATCGACCAAAAAAGTCAGGTGAACGGGCTTTCGTTGTGCCCTCGAGAGCCGTTTCCCTTGGATACCTACCTGCATGAGGTGACGTCCGGTGGCGAGGGGCGACGGCGCTGCTGCGAGATGGATGGCGAACGGCTCGTCCCCCTCTGGGCCTTCGTAATCGTAGTGAAAGGCGTTGACCCACTCTTCGACGCGGACACTGTCAGCCCGCGGTCTCTGTCGCTGCTCGAGAAAGCGGCGGGCGTACGTGTAGCTTGCGGTGTCGACGTCGATGGCAAAGGTCGAGAATCGATCCTCGCGCGTATCGGTCAACTCATTTACGCCGCTGTCGACGAACGTGCCCCCTTGGTCCATGGGGATGTCCTGGGCTTTCGGAGGTGAGGCCGGCAAATCGGCACGCAGGACGTCAGCCGCCGAGAGTGCGGGCATTGCCCTCCGGAGGCCTGGAGAGACGAGCGTGCCCGGATGCGCGACTCCGCCGAGAGACGACCTTCCACTCTTCGCCATGCCCCTCGCATCGGAGAGCGGCAGTGCGAGTTCGCGCTCGACCGCCTTGGGTTCGGCCCGACGAGAAGGCACAGAGGCGTAGGGGGAGGAGTTCTCCCGGCTGCCGAGTCCACCACCACCCGCACCCATGCCCTGCAGCACAAGCCCCGAGGGCTCCGCCTCGAGAGGAGCGCTCGCCGGTCCTGTGTCGTCGGCCTCGGGTGAGGGGGGGCGCGAAACAGGGGCACTCTCAACGCCGAAAGTGGTCTGCTCGGTCGGCGCCGCCGGCAGCGGCGCCTGGCTGTTGGCGCACGCGAGCGCACTGCACAACGTCAGGGAGGGGAGTGTCTTACGGAAGGGGATGGCCATGGTCGTTCCTCGTTCGTGGCGGGCGCCAAGGCCCGTTGCGATGGAGGTGTGAACGCATGGGGGGGCAGAAGGATCTCGGGGGATCTGCGGGTGCCTCTGCAGGCTTCGTCCCATCACGGGTGCGTACGAGGCGATGATTGCCGAACCCCAGAAGACCCAAGACCTACGCCCACGAGCGCAAGGCTGACACCGCACCACTCCTGCACTGTTGTGGTGCGCGAGAACAACCAGACATCCCAGGCGAAGGCGAGCGTGGGCTGCAGGAGCAACAAGAGGCCCACGGTGCTCGGCGATAGACGCGCTTGTCCTCGAGAAATCAGAACCCAGCCAAGTACCTGTGGCAGGACAGCGTATCCCAAGACGAGCAGGCCCTCGTTCCGGTTCGCAACCACAAGCTCTTCGTTCCACAGGAGCACCAACGGGAGCAGAAACGCGGCTGCAGAAATCGAGGCAACGCCGACTTCCGCCAGGGGAGATTCCCCCACTGCTCGTGCCCTTCGAAGCGAGAGGATGTACCCGGAATACACGAACGCCGTGGCCAGGGCGAGCCACACGCCGGTTTGGTCTTCTGCGTGAGCGGCATGATCGCCAGGAACGAGAAGCAGCGTGAGCCCCGCAATGGCCATTCCCATCCCTGCGCCTTGCCGAGGAGCAAGGCGTTGCTTCAAGAAAAAGTGACCGTAGCCCGCGAGCACGAATACCTGGAGGTTTACCAAGAGGGTGGCGAGACCGGGCCCAATGAGATGAATGCTGCGATGCCAAGCCGCGAGGTCAAGAGCGAAGAAAAGACCAGCGAGGATAGACCAATTCCGGGCCGCCGCCGAGCGCGTAATAGACCCTGGCGCACGCCAACGGGCGAGGGAGAGCAAGAGCGCACCGCCGAGGGCGCAACGATAAAACGCAGCGGTGGTGGGCGAAGTGTCCATGGCCCGCACGAATATTGGCGCGAAGCTAATCAAAACTGCGCCAGTACAAAGTTCGCCCGATGGCGATACTCGCCACGTCATTGCTGAATTCTCCACACCTTCCCAGGGAAGCGCGGCGCTGTCATGGTAATCGGACGTATGGACAAAAAGTCTCTGGCACACCGAGACGAATCACCGCATCCTCAAGGTGTTTCTCAATCATGGCTTCTGTCATGTGATGTCGTCGAAGATCAGCGGTGACTGCCCGGAGGTCTCTCTCTTGGATGCGACCTGCGCTTGCCAGAACCAGAGCTACCTGCACGTAGGACAATGTCTGGTACACGCCCAATGTCGTGGATGCTAGAGGGGCGTGGCCCGAAGCCAAATGAATAAAAATACCGCCGAATGGCGACATATCGCCCGAAAGGCAATCAGCCAGCGAAATGCAACGTCGCCGCTGGTCCGAATTCACGCCTCGTTCCTGTAGTGCCTTATCGAGCGATTTACCCTTGAGACCCCCGCAGACCTCTCGGAAGAGCAAAAATACAGCTTCGTCAGCCTCGACATCGTCGCCTACGAGCCACCAAGTAGCTGCAGGGTGAGCTTCGAGCCGATAAAGGAGGAGCGCGAGCAGTTTGTAGCCGACTTGCGCCAGTAAACCCGAAGTTCGGATGGAGCGCAAAAGCGCCAGGTGATCTTTGAAGGTGATGCCGTCAAAATCGACGCCATCGAGCGTCATCTTTTGCTCAATGACAGGCCGCAGCTGCCGCGGCGAACCGGAGACAAAGTACAGTGGTGTGAGTGCGCTCTTAGGACCCGGCCCTCGACGAATCGCGCGCAAAAGAGGGACCGCACCCGGCACGGCGCGCTTGTCTACCGCGAACTCGAGCGGGATCGACAGAAGGCCGCGCAAAGACGAAAAGCGCGTGTCGAGATAAGTCTTGTCAATGTCCCATACAAAGATGTCGCCCGTATGCGCCGCGAGGGATCGATGATTCGTTCGATCGATGAACGGGGGGACATCGGCTACCGTCATCGGACGCTCCCTGCATGGGTTGCCATCGCCAAGCTCAGGTCTCTTCGCAGTACATCCTCGAGAGCGACCTCAGGGGTACGCTCCCCTGCAACGACCGCAGATACTGCTCGCATCAAGGGCAAATCGAGACCCCTCTGCTGCGCGAAATCGCGAGCGGCCAGGGCTGTTACCGCTCCCTCGAACGTCGCCAAACGACATCGGTGTTCCATGGCGAGATCGCTCTCCGCGAGCGCCCGACCTGCCTCTACATGGTGACGGCGGGAGGAGACCCGCCGCGGAATCAGATCCCCCACACCCGCTAGGCCAGTGAAGGTCTCTGCCGTTGCTCCCAGCGCCAGACCGAGCTGTGTGGCTTCCGCAAGGGACTGCGTGAGGAGAAGGCCGCGCGCCGTGTCCCCGAGACCGAGGGTGTCGGCCATGCCCGCTGCGAGCAAACCCACATTGGACACGGCCCCCGCTACTTCGACCCCCACGAGGTCGCGGCTCGGGTAGGTGTGCACGATCGTGCCGTGGGTGAGGTCCCGAACAAGAGCTGGGACGGTATCAAAGCGCGACGCCACCACCGCGGTGAGGGGGTGACCTTGCTCCACCTCTTCGAAATATAGCGGGCCACCGAGCACACCGATTTGCTTCACGCAGGTGTGGCTGCGCACAATGGCGTGGGGCAACAGGAAACCAGGCCCGACCCCCCGGCAGGCGTGCAGCACGACCTGATCACCGCGGGCATAGGGTGCATAGAGGGCGCATACTTCGGGCAATGCCGCCGTGGGCACCGCGAGAAAAAGCAGGTCTAGTTCGCGGCACGCCTCTTCCCAGGAGGTGCAGGCGACTGCATGCCTCAACAGGCCATGCAGCGCCTTTTGCTGCGCCGTATTGCGCGCGAGGAGGCGGATATCGTGCCCACCCGCGTCGAGCACAAGCCCGACTGCACGGGCAAGTCTTCCCGCTCCTACAATGGCGATGGCCTTGCTGGTCTTACTCATGGCATCCCCGCAGGGAACGATGGTCATCCCCAAGCGCAGGAGGGAGGCCGACACTTCGCTCCAATCGGTAACCCTCGAGGCGATTTTGATAATAAAATAAAAGTGGCTTATCCGCGGCCAAGAGGTGGTCCCCCCTGCGACGAGCCGCTGCACGCTTGTGGTAGGTCGAGAAGTGAGCGAGTCCATCCGCGATAACATCTTCGGTGGCGCCCGTTTGCAGTAATGGACTTAGACGGATGGCACCTCGCTGTGCGAGTGCGCGGAGCTCGCTCAGGAGAACCTCGCCGCGGTCATAGACCTCCCTCAAGGAGAACTCTTCGCCTCCGTTGTGCATTCGAAGAACGCGGATGAGTTCGGTTCCTTGGTGACGAAGGCGCAGGATATCGAATAGCGCACGAGCGGTGACATGCGTGGACTGGATGAGGGAATGGCTCGCAAAGCACTCGGTGACCTTCTCCGCCAGCTCCCTTGTGTACTCTGCATCTCGTTGTGACACCGCTTCCGGCGACCCTTTCCTGAAGGTGTAATACGCAGGATCGATAATGCGTCCATGAGGGTCGAGGCTCTCTCCTTCTTCGTCGACTGTATTTCCGAAGGGGTCGAATGCCTGCCCAATCGTCAGATGGATGCGGGAGTCCATGCTGAGGAGTTGACGAACGAAATCGAGGATTCGCGTTGGCTGAGAGAACTCATCGTCACTTATGATGTATCGACTTTTTCCCTGCTCTTTTAGGAAGTCATCGATCAGGGTCTCGGCTTCGAGGACGAGCTGCATCGAAATCGTCGCAGGGACGATGTACACGCGAGGGTTTGATTTTCCATGTTGGAGGTTGTGGATAAATGCGCGTAGACCACAACCGAGCAGACCGAGCTTGAGCTTTCTTTCGATAGCGCCCGAACGCGAGCGTGTCCCACCAGGGAAGAAAATGTTGTCGTAACCATATTCCAATGTCAGGGTGCAGTATTCTTTCAGTACTTCGCGATACAGGGGGTCTTCCTTTCGCCGATCGACGGTGTAGGCACCCAGGTTGTGTAAAAAGAAGCCCATCATGGGGTTGCTGAATAGATTCAATCCAGCGCCATACAGGAATGGCGGAAGGCCAAGACGCCAGAGCGCGTAGCCCACCACGAGAGAATCAAGATTGGAGACATGGGTGGGGACGAGCACCACTGTCCCGAGTTCGTGGAGCCTGCGCAGCTGCGCATAGTGACCCTGAATCTTGATGACCTCTTCGAGCGATGAAAGTGACGGTAACTCCGTCAGAAGTCGCTTTGGAGAGCTCGCACGCAGCAGCGCACCGAGTGCTGGCAGGGCCGCTCGGGTCACGAGACGATAGACCCGCTCATCGAAATGACCGGCGATCTCCCCGCCATAGTGGTCGATCAAGCGCTCGAGGAGCTCTACCTGTGTCTTGTCACCGCTGCCTCGCAGGTTCCGACGGACTTCACCGAAAAAGGCGGCATCACGAGCGCTTTTTCTCGAGGAACCCTCTTGGGAGAGTCGGCGTTCCTCATGGTAGACGGAGTCGGCGATCCGCTCGTCAAGCCTCCCGTGACCCCCTCGGTTGTCTTGTGCTTGCCGCACGACCCTCTTCCGCAGGTCGCTCAGAAGTCGTTCTTGG